>PHEG01000256.1 GCA_002842835.1 Alphaproteobacteria bacterium HGW-Alphaproteobacteria-2
GTTGGCCTCGAAGCCATCCATCTCGACCAGAAGCTGGTTCAGCGTCTGCTCGCGCTCGTCGTTGCCGCCGCCGTAGCCGACCCCGCGCGAGCGGCCCACCGCGTCGATCTCGTCGATGAAGACGATGCAGGGCGCGTTCTTCTTGGCCTGCTCGAACATATCGCGCACACGGCTCGCACCCACGCCCACGAACATTTCCACGAAATCAGAGCCGGAAATGGTGAAGAACGGCACCCCCGCCTCGCCTGCGATGGCCCGCGCGAGCAGCGTCTTGCCGGTGCCGGGCGGGCCCACCAACAGCGCGCCCTTGGGGATCTGCCCGCCGAGTCGGCTGAACTTCTGCGGGTTGCGCAGGAACTCGACGATCTCTTCCAGTTCTTCCTTGGCCTCGTCGATACCCGCCACGTCGTCGAAGGTCACACGTCCTTTGGACTCGGTCAGCAGCTTTGCCTTAGACTTGCCAAAGCCCATGGCCCCGCCGCGCCCGCCACCCTGCATGCGGTTCATGAAGAAGATCCAGATGCCGATCAGGATCAGGAACGGCAGCCAGAGAGACACTGCCGAGAGAAGGCCGGACTGCTCCTGCGACTTCACGTCGATGGCGACATCGCGACCGAGCAGCGTAGGCGTCACATCCACATCACCCGGCTTGACGGTGACATACTGGCCACCGTCGACCGCGCGGATGAAGATCTTCTCGCCGTCCAGCGTGACGGCGCGCACCTCGCCCGCCTCGACGCGCTTGACAAAATCCGAATAGCTGATCCGGTTCGAGGCGGTGGTGCCCGGGTCGGTGCTGAAGAGATTGAAGAGCGCGACTATGAGCAGGAACAGGACGACCCAGAAGACCATGTTGCGTGCGTTGCCCACGAGCCTGTGCTCCTGCTGATGACCGACTTCCGAGCAACATAAACATCGCAAGGGTACATTCAATGTGCGATTGCCGCCTGCGCGAAACTGCCGCCGGGCGGGTCGAGCATTGCGCACGGGCCCTCTGCCTCGGTAACGAGCGGCGCGGCCAGAAGCCGCTCGCCAAGCCAGAGTGCGGGGCTCGCGCGCAGCACGTCGCGCGGCAGACCGGCCCTGCGCGTGTCAGGCAAGATGGCAAGCCCCGCTGCACCCAGCGCGCGCACCACGGCACCTGCGGGCGCCTCGCCCACAAACCGCCAGCGCCCGTCCCAGAGAGCGTCCGGCGCGGCGGGGGCGGCAGCCTCGGCGGCACGCGGCTCGCGCAGTAAGCCGATCCCGGCGCGGCGCCGCACGGCGCGGCAGCCGTGCAGCGTGCCTCCCCGCCCCGCGGCGAGCCCTGCCGCCAGCCGCTCCAGTGCATCGCGGCGCGGGCGGTACTCGGCGGTGGAGACCCAGCAGAGCGCATGTGCGAGAAGCCTCAGCCGGATCTCCTCGGGCAGTTCGGCCAGTCCCGCGGGATCAAGCCAGACGGCGCCGCCCGCATCCACCCGGGCGAGCCGCTGGGCCGCCTCCGCCGTTGCGCCCCGCAGGGCAGCGCGTGCGGTGGCGAGGTGCTGCGCGGTGCGCGCCAGCCGCTCGGCGGTGATCCCGAGCGGCGCAAGCGCGGCGAGAACGCGGCGGGCCTTCACCCGCTCGAAGCGCGGGTCGTTGTTCGAGGGGTCTTCCACCCAGGCCAGGCCGCGTCGCCGGAGTTCGGCGCGCAGCGCGGCGCGCGACACATCCAGCAGCGGTCGCAGGAAAGCAACCCCATGCATCCGCCTCAGCGGCGCCATGGCGGCGAGCCCGTCCACCCCCGAGCCACGCGCGAGCCGCATCAGCAACGTCTCGGCCAGATCGTCGCGGGTATGGCCCAGCGCCACATGACCGATGCCCGCACCCGCCGCCCAGTCGGCAATCAGCCGGTAGCGGGCGCGGCGCGCCATGTCCTGAAGGTTGCCGGGCGCGCCTGCCGGGCCCTGCCAGCGCAGGATGTCATGCGAAATACCCAGACCCGCAGCCTGACGCGCCACCGCCGCGGCCTCGGCAGCCGCCTCGGGCCGCAGGCCGTGATCAACGGTCACGGCGGCGAGCGCCATCCCGCGCCCTTCCGCCCAGTCCGCCAAAAGCACCATGAGGGCCATCGAGTCTCCACCGCCCGAGACGGCGAGACCCAGGGTTTCGCGCGGTTGCGGAAGCAGCGCCGCCAGCGCGGCGTCCAGTGCGGCGCGCGCGTTCGCGCTCACCGGCAGCCGAGCGCTTGCATCTCGGCCTCGGCCCCGGCGGCGGCGGGCGAGCCGGGGAAGCGCGGCGCCACCTCGGCCAGGGTCAGGCAGGCATCCTCGCGCTGGCCCACCCTGTCGAGACCGACGCCCAGCCTCCAGAGCGCCTCGGGCGCGCGCGGGCCCTGAGGATCGCCCGAGAATGCATCGAGAAACGCCCGCGCAGCCGCGCGCCAGTCGCCCAGCGCGGCGAGCGCCTCGCCGCGCCAGTAATGTGCCTCGGCCGAGAGCGCGCCACCCGGATAGGTTTCGATAAACCGCGCGAATCCCTCCGCCGCGGCGGCATGTTCGCCCGCCTGATAGGCGGCGCGCGCAGCCTCGAAGGCGGCCTCCTCGCCCAACGCCAGTTCGCCCCCCGGCGCGGGACCAGGCGGCAGCGTGATGGCGGGCGGGATCCCCCCCCCGACATCGTCACCGCCCAGCGTCGTGGTCTCACCCAGCTTGCTTACGTCGCCGCCCTCGAGTTCCACGAGCCGGAACTCCAGATCTCAATCAGCGCGCCTGGCGGCAGGCTGAACGTGGGGCCCGAGGTGGTGCTCAACTCGCGTCTGAGGCGCTGCACCTCGACATGCAGCACCGTCAGTTCCTGGCGGATGTCGGCCAGCGTCTGTGCGCGGTCCTGCGCCGGGGCGGGCCCGGCGAGGCACACGCAGAGCAGTACCAGAGCGAGCGAGCGCCGCATCGACTCAGCTCGTGCCGCCGGTTGAGAGCACGCTCACGGCGCGGCGGTTCTGGCCCCAGCAGCTCTCGGCGGAGCAGAGTTCCACCGGCCGCTCCTTGCCGTAGCTGACCGTGCGCAGCCGCCGGTCGGGGATGCCGCGCGATGCGAGATAGTCGCGCACCGCGCTCGCCCGCCGCGCGCCGAGCGCGAGGTTGTATTCCCGCGTGCCGCGCTCGTCGGCATGACCCTCGATGAGGATGCTGAACTCGGCGTTCTGCTGCAGCCACGCGGCCTGCGCGTCGAGCGTGATGCGCGCCTCCGAACTCAGCGTGCTTTCATCGACAGCAAAGAACACCCGGTCCCCCACGGTCTGGGCGAAATACTCGGGCGAGTTAGGCGCGAAGCTGCCCGCGCCGATGCCCCCGCCCCCGGCGCCCGCCCCGGCGCCATCGCCATCGGCTCGGAAGCCGCCCGAACATGCCGCGAGCCCAAGTGCCGCGACGAGAAGAATTCCGGTCGAAGTGATGCGCATCTGCCTGATCCTGTTTTTTGGTTGTCTGCCTCTGCCCCGCTTATAGCAGCTTGCTGCAGGCGAGGGAACGAGGCTCTGAGCGCTCAGGCCTTCGCCCGCTCACGCTTGAGCTTCTGCATCCGCCGGGTGATCATCTGCCGGCGCAGCGGGCTCAGGTAATCAATGAAGAGCCGCCCGTTAAGATGGTCGATCTCGTGCTGCACGCAGATGGCCCAGAGGCCGCTGAACAGGTCTTCCTCCTCGCGCCCGTCGCGGCCTGTCCAGCGCACGCGCACTTCGGCGGGGCGCTCGACCTCGGCGAACTGCTCGGGGATCGAGAGACAGCCCTCCTCGTAGGTGCTGCGCGCCTCCGACGCCCAGACGACCTCGGGATTGAAGAGCACCATGGGCCGCGGCGCGGCATCGCGGTCCTTCACGCAATCCATCACGATCAGGCGCGAGAGCACCCCCACCTGCGGCGCCGCGAGCCCGATGCCGGGCGCCTCATACATCGTTTCGAGCATGTCGTCGGCGAGGCGGCGCAGATCGTCGGTCAGCGCGCTCACGGGGGCGCAGACCGTCTTCAGGCGCGGGTCGGGATGGATCAGGATCGGGCGCAGGCTCATGCGCGGGATTTAGGCGATCATGGGGAGTTGCGCAATTCCCCGCGAGCCCCCTTGCACATGCCCCACGGGCAGGTAGCTTGCGCCGCGCAAGCGGCGGGGCAGACATGAACTTCGACTTCGACGAGATCATCGAGCGGCGTGGCACCCATTCGGACAAATGGGACAACATGGAACGCCGCTTCGGCATCTCGCCCGCAGGCGGACTGCCCATGTGGGTGGCGGACATGGATTTCCGCCCGCCGCCCTGCGTGCAGCATGCGATCGAGGCGATGGCCGCACACGGCATCTACGGCTATTTCGGCGACTACTCCGAAAACCATGCCGCGATCCGCTGGTGGATGGAGCACCGCCACGGCTGGCAGGTCGAGCCGGAATGGATCCTCACCGCGAACGGGCTGGTCAACGGCACTGCTGCAGCTGGTGGAGTGTCCGTTGGTTGAGCGAGAAGGGCGCTACCATTTCGATTTTCCGACCTACGACATGCAGATGCGGGGCGACGAGCGCCTGGTCATCCTCTGCTCGCCGCAGAACCCCGGCGGGCAGGTCTGGACGGCCGAGGAATTGCAGGGCGTTGCCGATTTCGCCGCGCGCCATGACCTGATCCTCGTCTCCGACGAGATCCACCACGATCTGGTCTACCCCGGCGCGCGCCACACGGCGACGCCGCGCGCGGCCCCGGACATACTCGACCGGCTGGTGATGCTCTCCGCGACAACCAAGACCTTCAACATCGCGGGCGCCCATGTCGGTAACATCATCGTCCCCGAGGAGCGGCTGCGCAGCGCCTTGGCAGCGCGGATGGTCGCGCTCGGCATCTCGCCCAACGCCTTCGGCATGGCCATGGCGACGGCTGCCTATTCGCCCGAGGGCGCGGCCTGGGTCGATGCGCTGATGCGTTACCTCGACGGCAACCGGCGGCTTTTCGACGCGGGCATCCACGCAATCCCGGGCCTGCGCTCGATGTCGCTTCAGGCTACCTATCTGGCCTGGGTCGATTTCTCGGGCACCGGCATGGCGCGCGACGAGTTCACCGCCCGGGTGGAGAAGGGCGCGCGCATCGCCGCCAACCACGGGCCGACATTCGGGACCGGGGGCGAGAACTTCCTGCGCTTCAACCTCGCCACCCCCCGCACACGCGTGGCCGAGGCGGTGGAACGGCTGAAGGCGGCTTTCGCCGACCTCCAATAGGAATTTCTGCGCCGCAGCGTCTTGCGCGGGGTGGCGCAATATCCTAACCCCGCAGGCGAGACGTGCGACATTTCCTTGCGATGGGAGAGATGCCATGAGCTTCCGCCAGCAGCCGCAGCCGCCCGCCGTTC
>PHEG01000257.1 GCA_002842835.1 Alphaproteobacteria bacterium HGW-Alphaproteobacteria-2
CGCCGTCGCGGTGACGGAGCCGGGCGCGGGCTCGGACGTCAAGGCGTTGCGCACCACGGCGCGGCGTGACGGCGGCGACTGGGTGATCGACGGCGCCAAGACCTTCATCACCAACGGCGCGCTGGCCAATCTCTACTGCGTTGCCGCGCGCACCGGCGGGCCGGGCCGCAGCAGCCATGGCATCAGCATGTTCCTCGTCGAGCGTGGCACGCCGGGGCTTCACGTCGTGCGGCGGCTGGAAAAGCACGGATGGCGCAGCTCGGACACCGCAGAACTCGCCTTCGATGGCCTGCGCGTTCCGGCGGCGAACATTCTGGGCGGTGAGGGGCAGGGTTTCTATGCCATCATGCAAAACTTCCAGAACGAGCGGCTGGTGCTGGGCGCCATGACGATGGGCGAAGCCCAGGCGGCCCTCGATCTGACCATCGCCTATCTGCGCCAGCGCCAGGCCTTCGGCGCGCCGCTCTGGGAGAAGCAGGCGCTGCGCCTGCGGCTGGCGGCGCTCGCCGCCAAGGTCGAGGCGGGACGGCAGATGGTCTATGCGACCGCGGCACGCATCGCGCGCGGCGAGGAGGTGGTGCGCGAGGTTTCGATGATCAAGGCGTATTGCGGCGAGCTGGTGAACGAGGTGATGCACGCCTGCCTGCAGGCACATGGCGGCACCGGCTTCATGCTTGGCACCGCGATCGAGCGGATGGCGCGCGATGCGCGCGTGCAGTCGATCGGCGGCGGCGCCACGGAGGTGATGCTCGAGGAGGTTGCCAAGCGCCTGTAGAGAGAGTCGCGCACGCCATGGGCGGCTCGCAATCTGTCTTATGGTGCGGTCGAGAAGACTCGAACTTCCACGGGTGTTACCCCACAGCGACCTCAACGCTGCGCGTCTACCAATTCCGCCACGACCGCACGTCCCGGCAGCGAAAGGGGCGGCGCAGACCATGCGCCGCCCCCCGTGTTTCCAGGCCTTGTGACGGGTCTATTCGCTGATGCGGAACACCGGAACCGCGGCCGCGCCCCCGGACTGCGCCGGGCCGTATACCGCCGCGCGCAGCAGGGCCGACCGAGTCGCGTCTCCCGCCGCGAAGGCCGGCTGGGCGCCCGACTCGAGCGCCTCGATCGTCGCGCCATACCAGGCCTGTGCCAGGTCGGGCCGCTTGCCGGTGCCGAAGCCGTGCCACAGGTGATGGCCGGTGACCTCGTCGTAGGGGGCATCGCCCTGCCCCGAGAGCAGGAGCGCCGAGGCCAGCGCCAGTTCGGCGTTGTCGATCGAATAGCCGATGCCGAGGCAGATGCGCGCCGTGGTGGACAACTGGTCGGCATCCATGCCAGACGCCTGGATGAAGCCGCCCACCTCGCTGATCACCGCGGCGCGCGGGTTGACCGCCGCGGCGGCGATGCTCGCCTCGAGCGCGGGCACGAGGCCCAGGCACTGCCCCTCGACATCCGCGCGGCTGACACCCTGGATGCGCGCCACGATCTCGTCGGCCTGAGCGATGGCGTCGCTGCGGGCGACGCAGAACTGCTCGCCCAGCGCCCTGTTCGGATCGGTCATTGCCGAGACGGTGACGAGCCCGCCGTTGGTCGCGCTGAGCGTGTTGACCCGGCTGCAGAACGCCGCGAGCGACACCTTCGGCTGCGCCACCTGGAAACTGGGCAGGGCCGGGGCCGCAGGCGCGGCCTGCTGCGCTGGTGCGGAGGCCATCGTCGTGCCCGCGCCAGGCGCCGCGCCATCGGAGAAGCGGCAGTTGCCCTGCTGGCAGGTGAACATGGCGGGGGTGGCGTTGTAGGCGAGGAAATCGTTGCGCTGGTAGCCCGAAGGCGTCGAGGCGAAGACGATCACCGAACAGTCGCGCGCGCCGCACCAGAAGTTGCTGCCGGTCACCGAGGTGTCGAGCAGATAGTCGGTGCGCCCGTCGCCATTGAGATCCGCGAGTTGCAGGAAGCCCGAGCGCTGCAGAAGCTGTTCCGCCGACGGGTCGGAACTGCGCGCGATCTCGTCCACCGCGGCGGCCACCTCGGGCGGCAGGCCGTAGGCGCCGCGACTCGGCGTGGGCGAGGCGCCGCCCGCCAGCTCGTCGCGGTAGTGGCGCAGAAGCCCGCGTGTGCCATCCGGCTGGCCGGCGATGATCTGCGAAGTGGCCGGGCCGCCTGCCATGGCGCGCACATAGCTGTTGACGAGGAAATCGCGCTCGAAGGTGGTCAGGCTGCCGGTGACCGGGTAGCCCATGTAGGCCTGATACTGCGCGATCGCATCGCGGCTCCGGCTGCCCAGCACGCCGTCGGGAGTTCCGGCCGGGAAACCGAAATAGTTGAGCGAGTTCTGCACCTGGCGGTTGTCCGCGCGGGTGGTCGAGTCCTGCGGCTGCACATAGACGCGCTCGCGCACCACCGTTGTGGGCTGTTGCCTGGACCGGGCCTTTGCCCCCTCGTTGACGATGATGCCACTGACCACGCCGCCGACGAGACCGCCGACGATGCCATCGCCCACGCCCGCCGTGACCTGAGTGGCGGGCAGGGCCATCGAAACGGCCAGCGCCCCCATACCCATGAGGTGTCGAATACGCATGTTGCACTCCTGAAACTGCTGTAGCATCCCCTGTGCGGAGAGTATCACGATTCCGTTGTCCACCAAGATATAAAAGCCCGAAGGGCGGCGATCCGCCCCGGAATGCAGGACCCGGACAGAACCGGAGGCAGGTCGCGATGGTCGAATGGCGGGTGACGGACAGCCCCGTTCCCTACCCCGAGGCGGTGGCCTGGATGGAGGCGCGCGCCAATGCCGTGGCCGATGGTGCGGCGGCGGAGGCCGTCTGGCTGCTGGAACATCCGCCGCTCTATACCGCGGGCACCTCGGCGCGTCCGGAAGACCTCAAGGCCCCCGACCTCTTCCCCGTCTACCCGACCCGGCGCGGCGGGCAATACACCTATCACGGTCCCGGGCAGCGGGTGGTCTATGCGGTGCTCGACCTGAACAGGCGCGGGCGCGACGTGCGCGCCTATGTCCGGGCGCTCGAATCCTGGGTGATCGACACGCTGGCCGAATTCGGCGTTCGCGGCGAACGGCGCTGCGGGCGTGTCGGCGTCTGGGTGGTGCGCCCCGAGATGGCGCCGAACCCCGACGGCACCCCGCGCGAGGACAAGGTCGCCGCCATCGGCGTGCGGGTGCGCCGCTGGGTGGCCTTCCACGGCATCTCGATCAACGTCGATCCCGATCTGTCGCATTACGACGGTATCGTGCCCTGCGGCATCGCCGGGCACGGGGTGACGAGCCTCGTCGATCTGGGTCTGCCGGTGAGCATGGCGGATGTGGACGTGGCGCTGCGGCAGACCTTCCCCGCGAGCCTCGCCGCCCGCCAGGGTGCGACATAACGGCACCCCGGACACTGCGCCGCAGGAGCGGCGGGGCATTGCACCACAGTCCGGTTTTGACATAGATCAATCACAAGGTGGCGAG
>PHEG01000008.1 GCA_002842835.1 Alphaproteobacteria bacterium HGW-Alphaproteobacteria-2
CTTTGCCGCGAACTGGCTGAGCGTGAACATCTTTCCCTGTTCGGCCTGCTCGCTGATCAGATGGACGATCACACCACCCTTCCGATCCCGCTCGGCATCGTGCCTGGCGCCGATGTCCTGGCGCACGAGGCGCTCGTTCATCGGGTTGATCTCCACCCATTGGCCGCGCACCTTGTCGATCAGCTTCGAGGCCAGCGCGGGGCCGTTGCGCAGCTCGATCTCCAGCTTGCGCTCTGACGCGTCCTCGTCGGGGCGGTGCAGGATCAGGCCGGAGGTGTAGAAGCCCCGGAGGGCGCTGGCGCCCGAAAGCGCGAGGAACGGATCTTCCTTCACCTGATGCTTGCTGAGCTTCTTGGTGTGGTGGATCAGGATGACCCCGCAGTCCGGGTCGATGTGGTCACGCAGAACCTCGACCCGCTCCTTGAGGAAGAACATCATGGCGGTGTTGTCGTTCTCGCCACCGCCATCGGGTCCGCCATCGAAGAGGTTCCGGATCGGGTCGATGCAGAGGATGTCGGGCGGGGCATCCGGGAATGCCGTCCGGATCGCACGGGCAACCCGCACGCTGCCCTCGTTGTCGAGCAGCATTTTCAGCTTGGGTGTGGCGACGAAGGTGTCGCGCGCGGCGGCCAGCACGTCGGGCGGCAGGGCGATCTGCTTCAGCCGCTCCCGCAGATAGTGATACTGGATCTCGGCCTGCAGGTAGAAGATCCGCAGCGGCCGTGGCGGCGTGAAGCCGAGGAACGGCACGCCAGCGGCCATGTGGACCAGCCAGGAGATCAGCAGGTCGCTCTTGCCGACCTTGGGCGCACCGCCCAGCACCAGCAGTCCGCCCGGCGTCAGCACGCGGGGCGCGATGATGTCCTCCGGCATCGGGCTCTGATCGTCCAGCAGCGCGCCCAACGTGAAGGCGGGCATCTCGACCGGTCCCGGCGCGCCGGAGTCCAGCCGGATCAGCGGCGGACCGTATTTCTCGACATGCCGTTCCCAGAGCCGCTCGGACTCGCGCTTGAGCCGTTCAACCGGCCACTGGGGCCGCAGCATCGCGGCGTTGTAGCCGCAGATGCCGATCCAGCCCTCGTCCTTTGTCATCCGGCCCTCGTGGACCATGCGGATGAAATGCCCGATCGCGGCGGACGCACCTTCGAAGCGGGACCAGTCGTCCTGCGCCCCCTCCCGCACCGGCGTGACCAGCACTTCGTCCATGGCGGGCTTGTCGGGATGGGTGAACGCAGGCTGCAGGGACACGCCCGGCGCGGGCGGCATGTCGGTGACGGCTTCGATGAATTCGGCCAGATCGCGTTCGCGGTCGGCGCTCAGTTCGACGATCCGCACCTGCGTCTTGAGGTTGTTCTTGTAATAGACCGAGCCCGCCACCCGGATCGGCTGATGGGCGGAGCGGAAATGCATGTCGCCGCCGACTTTTGCGGCGATGTCGCCGCGCAGACGGCAGACGCGCGCCATGTCGTCGCCCTCGGCGGGTTCGGTCAGCGCCCACCAGACGTGGCACTTGCGCTGCCCCTCGGTCGTCACGCCGCCGCTCTCCACCACCATGCTGGCCGCGCCGAGGTGGCGCTCGAGGTGCGCACGCTTGGCGGCGATGTCACCGGTGTCGAGATCGACCACCACCGTCTGCATCTGCAGGATATCGGCGGCCTTTGCCTGTCCGGGCGCGGCCACGGTGCCGGGGATCACATAGACTGCCGCCCCCTCGCGCGAGGCCCATGTCGCGAAGGTCGCCATCTTTTCCGGCGCGGCCTGATCCGCGTCCAGCCAGATGTTGTGCGGGCGGCCATCGATGCCCTGACCCTTGTCGATGAAGCTGCGAACAGGGATCAGACCGTCGCAATACCCGAAGACGACCTGCATGAATTGCGCAATCTGCGCAGGGTCCGGCTCGTCGCCGAAGACGTCGATCTGCGGCGCGGCATCGTTGAAGTCGCGCCATGGGTTGAAATGGACAATGTTTTCCTTGGGCTCATCGGGGGTGGTGTCGTCGCGCATGGCTGGCTCCTGGTCGGGATCGGATGGCTCGGAGGGCTCGTCGGTCATGCCGCCAGGTTCCAGCACCGCTCGGCATGGGCGCAGTACCGGCATTCGAAGAAGTCGCGGTTGGCGGCGATGCGGGGCAGCAGCTCGCCGGCGTCGGTGGCCTGCAGGATCCGCACCGCGCGGTCGGAAATGCGCTGCGCCAGATCGGCATCGAAGGCGACCTGCTCGTGATGCAGTTCGGCCGTGTCCTTGTTGATCGCTGTGAACAGTGCCGGGGCCGAAGAAATGCCCGGCACCGAAGGCGCCATGTAAGCCTGGTAGATCGCGATCTGTGCGGCATAGACGGGCTTGGAGACGGCGACCCCGTCCTTGACGCACGCCCTCCAGTTCCTCGCGTTCATCGTCTTGCATTCCCAGAGCGCCGGGGTACGAAGACCGAGCGCGGCCGGGGCTGCGGCCACGATCCCGTCGACGTGGCCACGGATGCGACCGCCTGCGACGGAGAAGCCGAACTGATCCCCATCGGGCCGGTTGCCCTTCCGGGTGTAGAGGTCGAGCCCCGCCGCCCTCAGCCAGCGGATCGCCAGATCCTCGAGCTGATGGCCGATGGCGAAGATGCGCAGCGTCTGGCCGCCGAAATCCGCGCCCTCGTCCTTGGGCGCGCCTGCGAACTCGAACTGCAGCGCGCGTTCGCAGGCATGCCCCAGACGGGACGCGCCGAGATAGGTCCGGGGCGGCGTGGCCTCCCGCAATCCAGCATCAGAACGGCACCTCGCTCCTGGCGGCGATGCGCGACATCTCGGCGCCATAGCCCTCCAGAACCTCCTCGATCAGCGCAGTGACCTCTGTCGCATCCAGATCCCGCAGCCGCTTGTCCCAACCGATCTTGTCCATGGTCGTGCCGAGCCGCTTCATCACCATCGCTATGGCGAGGCGTTCTTCATCGGTCGTTCCCTGCATGGTCAGTCCTTTCCGGTGGCGAGCCGCGAAGAACGCCTGGCAGTGCATCGAGCAGAACCAGCGGTGTTCGCGGGGGCGGGGTTTGATGGGGTTGAAGAAACCGAAGCCGCGCGCGGGGCGCAGACAGACGGCGCAAGGCTTGAGGCGCGGGTGCCAGAGCCGAATACGCTCCGGGCAATCCGCAGGCGCTGCGGGCGGGGATGGGACTTGCGCGACATGGCTCACGCCGCCCTCCGCTCGGGCTCGGCAGCCGTGACGAGGCGCCGGATATCGCGCTTGTTGAACTGGAACGAGATCAGCGCGGAGGCGCGATAGCGCGTCAGGCCGTAATCGCGCCGGAACTCCGGCGGCAGGCAATTCAGCTGCTTTTCCGTCGCGTCCTGCTTCAGCCAGCCCTTCGACTTGAAGGCGCTCTCGTCGGTCTCGTGGGTGTTCAGCCAGTCGTCGGCCTGCGCGAGACAGACGATGCGCTCGCCCACGCTCAGGAGCCGCGTCGCCTTGCCCTTGGCGCCCCCGACCGCGTGCCAGCGGCCCTCGAGGAAGAACACGCCGCCCCAGGCGTGAAAGCCGTTGGCCATCAGCGCCGCGTCGTCGCCGAACAGATCCACCCACGCGAAACTCGATCGCTCGAGAAGATCGAGCTCGGTCATAACGAAACTGTCGATGGGCTCCGCGCCTTCGCGCGGCAGCTCGCACCCGCATATCGGGCATTCGGTGACCGCGATCGGGATCTCGGCCTTGCATTCGGGGCAGAGTTTCGTGGGGGCTTCCCCCGGCGTCGGAACGCGCCCGTCGAGATCGACATCCTGTTCCAGCGTGCCGTGCGTGAGGCTCGAGGTGCCGAAATCCAGCACGACGCAGTCGGTCTTCACGATGCCGGGGTGTTCCTCGGGGTCGACGGTGCGCAAGCCGCGCCCGACCATCTGGATCATGGTGGACTTGTAGGAGCTGGGGCGCAGCAGCACGACGCAGGAGGTGGGCGGATGGTCCCAGCCCTCGGTCAGCACCGCCACGTTGACCACGACGCGGATATCGCCCGCCGCGTAGCTGGCGAGGATCGCCTTGCGGGTCTCGGCCGACAGATCGCCGTGGATCAGCGCGGCGGAGACGCCTGCCGCCCTGAACGCCTCGGTGACGTGTTCGGCATGGGCGACGGTGGAGCAGAACACCACGGTCTGCCGGTCGCCCGCCTTTTCCTTCCAGTGCCGGATCACCTCGTCGGTGACGGGGGCGCGGTCCATGATGCCCGCCACCTCCGCCATGTCGAAATCCGACATGGTCTTGCGGACCGAACGCAACTCGTCCTGCACGCCCACGTCGATCACGAAGGTGCGGGGCGGCACCAGGTGGCCCGAGGCGATCAGCTCGCCCAGCCGCACCTGATCGGCGACATTGTCGAAGACCTCACGCAGCCCCTTCTTGTCGCCCCGGTTCGGGGTGGCCGTGACCCCGAAGATGCGGGCGTCGGGATTGGCCTCGCGTACCCGGTCGATGATGCGGCGGTAGCTGTCGGCGACGGCATGGTGCGCCTCATCCACGACCAGCAGGTCGAGACGCGGCATGTCGGCAAGGTTCGAAGCCCGCGCCAGCGTCGGCACCATGGCGAAGGCGACCTGGCCGCCCCAGGACTTCTCCGTGGCGTCGATGACCGAGGTGGCGACGCCCGGCACCACGCGCTGGAACTTGGCGCGGTTCTGCGCCGTCAACTCGTCGCGATGGGCCAGCACGCATGCCTTGGCGCCGTTGCCAATCATCTCGCCGGTGACCGCCGAGAGCATGATGGTCTTGCCCGCGCCGGTGGGCGCCACACCCAGCGTGTTGCCGCGGGAGGCGAGCGCAGACACGCTGCGCTCGACGAAGGTCTTCTGGCGGGGGCGCAGGCGCATGGCCGGTCTCCTCCTTACTGCGCCCAGCTCGGCCGACCGGCGCCGCCGGGGGCGGCCGCGGGCTGGCTGGGCTGGGTGGCCGTGGTGGGCTGTTGCGGGGCGTGGCCCTGCGCCGGGGCGGGGGCGAACTGCGGCGCGACCGCGCCCATCAGCGCGGCGTAGTCGCGATGGTCGGGCGTGACGGCGGCGCGGATCTCGTTCTTGTCCTCGCCGTTGGTGTCGGTGCCGATGTCGATGCGCGCGATGAACTCGACGCCGTCGAGATCACCGAAGCCGTTGATGCGGCGGCGGGCCTGCGCCTCCGGCGAGTTGTCCTTGTCCGACACGCCGCGCGCCGAGTTGAGGATGCCGCGGATCAGGCCGCGCCCCATGTTGGCCCAGTCCGGGCCCTTCGGGCTGTAGAGGCCGATCAGCGACCAGACCTTGCGCCGGGCGTAGGGGCCCTCGAGCACCGTGTATTCGGCATCAAGATAGACGGCCCCGGTGGCGGCGCGGCGCGCCCAGCCGCCTGTCCAGCCCTGCGATGGGTCGTCGAAGCCGCCCGGGCGCAGGGTCAGGCGCACTTTAGCGAGCGTGCCCTTCGGGATGACGTTGGTATTGGATTGCGCGGAGTTGAAGTCGTTCCAGGATCCAGACATAACTGGGGTCTCCTCTTTCAGGTGTTTTCGGAATGGGTGGGAGCAACGGTGGTCGGCGCGGTCGCGGCCGCGGCCGGGCTGCGATATGCCAGCCGCTCGGATGCGGGCTTCACGGGTCCGCGGATCTTCGCCATCAGACGGCCGAGATGCGGTTCCTCGATCAGGTCAAGGCGGCCGGAGCGGTCCTTCGCGGGGAAGTTCCACGAATTGATCGTCTGGCAGACGAAGGCCCTGTACGGCATGCCGGACTCGTCCTTGATCTCCGCCATCGTCAGGACTTCATCGACGATTCCCGGCAGTTCGAGGCCGGTCTTCGAGCCGTCGATCTGCGGCTGGAAAACGCGCCGATTGAAGTCGTCAAGCTTCTCGTCGAGGATCCCGACGAACCAGACGTTCTTCGCCCGCGTGTGCTGGAGATGGGTGAGCCACGCGACCATCTCGCGGCCGTGCAGGCCGTAGGCGCCGCGGACGTCGGGCTTGCCGGTCTTGTCCGAGAACGCCTCGGGCTGTCCCTTGCACCATTGGAAGCAGAGCCGCCCGGCGACGGTGATCGAGTCGATGAAGACCGTGTGGTAGCGGTCGAGCGCCGCCGGATCACCGAAGCGCTCGCACACCGCCGCGTAGTGGGCATCGCTGTAGACTTGGTCCTCCCGCAGCGCCGGATTGGGGCCACCGATGAAGACCGCGAAGTCGCGGCATTCGGCCCATGTGCGCGGCCTGACGCTGTCGCCGGACCATCCCTCGATGGCGAGGTCGCCCGCTTCCAGATCGATGAACAACGTGGTGGCGGGGTCCAGCGTCCAGAGAAGACTGGTCTTGCCGATCCCGGACTTGCCGAAGATCGTACCCTTGATGCCGCGCGGCTCGGCGAGACGCTGATCAGCCGAAATGATCGGGAGAGCCATCACTTGCCTCCCTTCGCCGCGATCAGGGCATCGATCGCGATGTCCGCACCCAGCGCGCCGGCCTTGCGCCCCTCGTCGTGAAGGGTGCGCACCGCGTCGATCTCGCGGTAGAGCGCCGACGCCCGCTCGTTCAGCCCAATGAGGGCGAACGCCAGGTCGTCGATCGACGCCGTCCCGCCCGGCTTGACGGTATCGTCGCGACGTTCGCCAAGGGCCGGCACCCGGATGGTCTCGGGTAGCTTGTCCAGCCCGTAATGCTGCTCGCGGAGCACCGCGAGTTTCTTCGTGATGCTCATGACGTCACCTCGTTGGTCAGGGAAAGGCGGAAGCTGGGCCTGCCGGTGCGGACGGTGCGCGCGTCCTCGAAGGCGGAGCGGATGTGGCTCGGCCAGGCCGCGAACTTGCGTTCGGGCACCTTGATCGCGACGTCGACGTATTCGGCGGGGTCGTCGCCCTCGGCCCGGATGCGATCGACAAGGGCGGCGAGTTTGTCCTGGTCCCAGTCCACCCGCTTCGGCAGGTCGGCGATCACGGTGACCGTGCCATCGTCGAGGCGGATCGTGCCGGTGTCCTTGCCGGCGGCCTGGCGTGCCGCGTGGGCACGATCGCCGTACTTGAGCGCGACGGCACCATCGAGCCAGTCGCAGATCGTCTTGGCGCGACGCAGGGCATCGGCGGTCTCGTCCTGCAGGAGGGCGAGTTGCTCAGCGGGCATAGCGGCGATGTCGCCGACGGCCATGTGCCGGAGCTCATCGAGCGAGATGCGGTTGGAAATCGTCATCACCGCCCCCTCACGCCGCAGGCTTGGCAGGGGTGTCGGCGGTGCTCGCGCGGATCTGCTCGCGCTCGTACTCCTCGACGTCTTCGAGGCGGTACACGACCCGACCGCCGAGTTTGACGAAGCGCGGGCCTTCGCCCGTCCAGCGCCACCGCTCAAGCGTGCGGTGGCTGATGTTCCAGCGCGCAGCCAGGTCGATCTGGTTGAGATGTTTCGTAGCCATCTGTGTCTCCTTGGGTTCTTGTCGAAAACCTGCGGAGAGGATGGCTGCCGGGCGGGTAGGAGCCGGGGAGGAGCCAGGTAGGGCTCAAGGTAGGAGTCGGAAAAACCGGCTCAGAAATGAAAAAAGCCGCCCATCGGGCGGCCTTGTAGTCGATAGATTCAGCGCATCAGAGGAACAACCAACAGCGGCCATTCTCCTCTCTGATGAAATCACGCCATTCAGGTCTCCCGGAGAAAGCCTTCGCCAGTGTGTTGACGCTGGTGCTGTATCCGGCGCTCTCCAGAACCTCGGCGGTCAGAAGTTCCGGATGGCCAAATTTCCAAGCGTCATAAAGTTGCCGGATGATTGCGCGCTGTTTCGATCCAGAGAATGCATGCCGTGTTCCGCGAACTGTGAGGGACGCGCCGTCGGCCGCCATGGTGATCAGGTCGTCGTTCAGCTGTGAGCCTGCCGCAACACGGGCAGCCAATAGGTCGGGAACGACAGCATGACCGTTGTGATCGGCGACATCTCGAACGGCGATCAGCGTATGACCGAGGTGCACGTCAGTCGGCAGGCGATTCCCAGGCGTGAAGCTCAGGACGATTCGCAAGCCGGGCGCCGGACGCTTGCGGGCAGTATCGATGAAACTTTTCCATATCGCTGGTTCGCAGAGCCGACGGCCAATCCAGACGGATGTACGTTTGCTGCGTCCTGGAAGTCGCGCGTCGCCGACCTCCCACAGAAGGTCGGGCACGAGTTCGACTGGGCCGGTTCGCGGCGACAGATCCAGCCGCTCCAGCAGCTGTTCGAGCAACGTGTTGAAGTTGACACGGTACGTTGCCAACTGATCACCGGGGACATTCACCCAACCCGCTGACGGGCTGAAATACCCATATGCCCGATGTTCAGATGACCAAGTCAGATTTACGGGCTCGTCTTCATGGTCGACGAGTGAAACAGCCGCCCGCGAGTGATCTTTCGGCTGAAGGATCCCTGCCGCCTTCAGCGCTGGCGCGACGCGCCCATAGTAGCCGTCGAGGACCGAGCCGCTGATGACCGCATCCGGCGTCTCGATCACAGACAGCAGCAGGTCTGCCGCCTTTCGATCAATCGACGACGACACTATCTGCCCCAGAAAGAATGCCCCAACGGCGCAGGTACTTTTCGCCGATCAGCTGCTCCTCCTCGGTCTGGTCCTTGAGATTGCAGCCATGCGGCATGGTGATCGTCAGCGGCAGCGTCCGGCCCCGCTTCGCGTCACCCTTGGGGTGGAATTTGATGGTCAGCTTCGCCTGCGTCGCGATCCATCCGCCGGCTAGTGGATCGTTGGCGCCGAACCGCTCTGCCGACATGCGCCAGATGGTGCGGTCGGCTTTCCGAAGGCATTCGAGGGTGGCGCGTTCGGCGTTATTGTCGATGGGCATCAAACGCAGCTGCTTGACCTCGACGGATTCGATCCCGTCCTCCGGCTCTGTCGGGAAGGCAAAGGGGTGCAGGAGAACATCCAGATCGTAATTCCGGAACGGTACCTTTTCACTCTGGAATTCAATCCCGAGCAGGTCCCGCGCCATGAAGCGCACCATCTCCTCGCGGCTTTCACGGTCATTGGCCACGACCTCGATGACGCCGGTTGCCGGCTCGTAGGTCATCGCTGCCTCGAACACTGGGCGGCGCGCGCGACGGACGAGCGCGCCGCCATCGTCGAACACTAGGAAGTCGTCCAGCAGCCCCTCGCGGTAGATCGCGATCTGCACCAGCTCGCAATCCTCGCCGTCAAAGGTCGGCCGGTAGCGCCCGAAAATGTCGATGTGGATATTGTTGGAAGCGAACCGCTCGCGCAGCGCCGCCTTGAAGGCATCGAGGGATGCCTCGTCGCGGCGCAGGTCAAGGTGCGGCTCACCGATGAACCCGTCCCAACTCCGGCCGCGCCGCCGCTCGTCGGTGTAGCGGACCTCTTCGGCGTGACGGAACCGAATCGGCTCGTTCAGGAACATCCAGAGCGAGCGGGCGTGACCATTCGCGAGATCGTCGAGAACCGTGCGGTCATCGACGACACTATAGAGTGCAGTCTGCCCGGCATCGTCGGCGAGAGCTCCAACACGGTCGGCATCATTGACGATGCGCGCGCGGGCTTCGTCGTCCATCTCGTCGACGGCGCGGAGCGTGACGCGAACCACCTCCGGCTCAGGCGCCTCCCAATCGACCTCGGTCGGAAGCTCGATGCCGGTATGGTGGAAATAGGCCTGCAGCGACGAAGCAGGCATGTTGCGGATGAAACTCGTCACTGAGGCCATGATCGGTGCTCCTTAGCCCTTGATGGTGCGCGGGTCGTTCCCGTGCGAATCGGACTGGCCGATACGGCCATCCTGGTTGTGGATCTTGAACTCCGTCCCGGCGTTGCGGCTCATCTCCCTCCCGCGGTCGATCGCCTCCCGTTTCGTGTCGAAATGCCCGCTAGCGCGGTCAGCCCCGCCGCGGCGAACGTCCCAACCGCCGCCGGAATTGGGAACTACGTGATGGGTCCCTGACCCTTTGCCTTTTGCCATGATGGCCTCCTGTCTTGTAAAAGCGCTAACTACAGTTCGTTCTTGCGAACTTCTGCGGAAGATAGGGATTGCGTGTATGGCCTGTCAAGCACTAGATGTATCGCAACAACGAACTTGTTGGAAAACAGGAGGACACCGGTGCCAACACCATTGGGAGAGCGCGTTCGAGAGCTCAGACTGAAGCGAGGTCTGACGCTGGAGGCGCTGGCCGAGCGGGTCGGTTCAAGCAAGAGCTACATGTGGGAGATCGAGAATAAGGACGTTGCGCGGCCATCGGCTGAGAAGCTGCAGCAGATCGCCTTGGCTCTGGAAACGACCGCCGACTACCTGCTCGCCACTGAAGCCGTCACTGAGGCCGATGCCGATGACACGGCATTTTTTCGCAAGTATCAGAAGATGAACCCCAAGGGGAAAGAGCGGCTTCGAGAGATGCTGAAGATCCTGGACGACGAGGATTGATGACCGATAGAGCGCGAAAAACGCCCCGGCGGGCTGCCAACGATCTGACGGTTCTCCTCCGCACCGTGTTGGGGGAGGACCGTTTCCCGGTAGACGTCGAAGCGCTGGCGCTTGAGGTCTCGCGCAATCACGAAGATCCGATCACGGCCGTAAGGGGCATCGACATCGACGGCTTCGAGGGCATGCTGCGCGCCCGGCGAAAGAAGCCCGGCTGGCAGATTCTCTACAACACGCAGCCGCGTTATCGCGGGCGCGAGCGTTTCACGTTGGCCCACGAATTCGGGCACTACGTGCTGCACCGGCGCCCGCTCACCGCCGACCATTACCGTGATGGCGAGCTGTCCGACGACTACGATTTCGAGTGCCTTCCGCTCCAATCCAACGACTGGAAAGACGCAGAGAGGGAGCGCGAGGAAGAGGCCGACACGTTCGCCTCCTTCCTGTTGATGCCGATCGACGACTACCGCAACCAGATCGGCGGCCAGGAAATGACGCGCGATCTCCTCGGCCACGTCACGGATCGATATGGCGTCTCGCTGCTCGCTGCCACGCGCAAGTGGATCGAATTCACGGACACCCGCGCGGCCATGGTGGTAGCGCGTGATGGTTTCGCTCTTTGGGGCCGGGCCAGTACGAGCGCTTACAAAAGCGGCGTGTTCATCCGTTCCGGCACGCCGATCCCGGATGGTTCTGTGATGGCGATGGGCGCTGCATCACAACACGTCAGCTCCCAGCGGCCCACCGCTCTTCCCAACGGCATCTGGACGTTCAGCCGGGGATCGGAGCCCGTCCGCGAACTGGCCTTCTTTTCTGACCGCCTCGGCATTTCGGTTTCTCTTCTGCAATTTGATGATCGCGGAAAAGGGGCGGAGACCGAGGAGGAACAAACATTTGATTCCTATGATCATTTCATGGGGCGGGAGAACGAAGAATGATTAAGTCTGTCAACAACTATCCAGTCTCGCAACTCTTCGACATTGAAGCGAGCGTAGTCTATGCAATTCCGCGTTATCAGCGCGAATATACCTGGAGCAAGAGTCAGTGGGAAACGCTTTTTGATGACGTGCAGGAAAATGACCCTGGGTACTTCCTGGGTTCTATCATCTGTATCAACCAGACCACTGACTCGCTGGCTGTGCAACGCCTTGAGGTGGTGGACGGTCAGCAACGGCTAACCACCCTTTCGCTCTTGTTCGCCGCGCTCTACCAGTCGCTGAAGCGGCATGAGAAAGACCTTGATAACGACCAGCGTGTTGAACTGATCAACCTCAAGCGCAAGCTGGTTCTGAAGAAGGGTGACGACCAGATTCGCGTCATCCCGCAAATTCAGAACAATAATCAGAATGACTACCGAGCCGCCTTGTCGGACGTGGGAGTGATCAGCCAATTCGATGCGCCAGCTTACGCCGGCAATCGCAAGATCTTTCGCGCCTTCCGCTACTTCCAATCACGCATCGAAGAAATGGTTGACGGCCAGAACAACAGATTGGCGTCTATCATGGCGTTCCTAGATAAGGTGAGCCATGCCAGCTTGGTCAAAATCGAAGTGGCCAGCCACGCCGATGCGTATACGCTGTTCGAGTCGCTAAACAATCGGGGCATGCCGCTCACAGCCATTGATCTAATTAAAAACAAGCTGCTAGCCCGGCTAGAAACCAATGAGCCCGTAAAGGTGGATCACTACTTTGATGTGTGGAATAAGCTGATTGGATACTTGGGAGATGACTACAGCATTCAGGAACGCTTCTTCCGACATTACTACAACGCATTTAAGGAACCACTGAACGTCCCATTCCGCAGGGAGCATGACAAGAGGAAGGATCCCTTGGGGCCGGTGGCCACACGTTCCAACCTGATCCAAATCTTTGAAAAGCTGATCAATCAGGACGCGAAGAGCTATTTGCACGATATTCGTGCTGCTGGTCAGTTGTACGCGCTGATGCTCGGGCGCAGCTCGGACGAAGCATGGGTACCGCTAGAAAAGCCGCTGAAGGATCTGGACCGCATTCAGGGGGCTCCGTCTCATCTGTTGATGCTGTACCTGCTAATGCGGCGTGAGAAACTAGCCCTTGACGTTGCGGAGCTCAGGGCCATCGCGGAGCTGCTGGTTCGCTTCTTCGTCCGACGTAACCTCACGGACACGCCGCCGACGCGCGACCTCACTCGCTTGTTCATGACGATCATCGATAAAGTAGCCTCACTGGCTGGGGACGCAGTGGTCGCGATGATTCGTAAAGAGTTGGTGCAGGTATCAGCGAGCGACGAGATCTTCCGCTCGAAATTAGAAGGCGCCATCTACGATGAAAACGCCGGGGTTACCCGGTTCATATTGTGCGCCTTGGCCGAGCACAGCATGACCAAGGAGACTTGGGTGGATCTCTGGAAGTATGAGGGCAAGATTTTTGTTTGGACGATCGAGCACATTTTTCCGCAGGGCGATAACATTCCTGCATCTTGGGTCGCCATGATCGCGGATGGCGACGCAAAGGAGGCCAAGGCCTTGCAGGAGACTCATGTTCACAAGCTTGGAAATCTGACAATCTCAGGTTTCAATAGCGCTCTTGGAAACAAGAGCTTCATCGACAAGCGTGATCGGACCGACAGCAAAGGCCGTGAAGTGGGCTACAAGAACGGTCTGAAGCTAAATGCCGAACTCGCGATCGCGGAGGCTTGGAGCATAAAGCAGATCGATACGCGAACAACGACGCTGGTGGACCAGGCAATGAAGCTCTTCAAGATGACTGGTGAGCTGCCACATGCATAATCAATATTCTGCATTTCCGCCATAAACCGTTTATCGCGCGCCTCAAACGCCTCAACCTGTTTTGATTCGCTCTCAACGTTGAAAAAGCGCGGCATGATCGCTCGCGCACAGTTACGAATGATTCCGCTGCGCCTCGACAACACATTGAATCAGCTTGTTTATCTCCGTTTTTCGACTACCGTTTGCTGATCATCTTCAGTTGCGAACGGTCTCATGCAAGACGCCCGATCCGGTCCGAACCCTCTGTTGCCCGCCCGTCTGTCGGCGGACGAACGCCTCGATGAACTCGCGCACATTCTTGCCGCGGGGCTGAGGCGTATCCTGCCGGAACAGTCCAGCTCTTTATCTGCACCTGGCGAAGACAGTTCATTCGACATTCTCGCCCTCAAGCGCCGTGTTGGTCGTCGCAAACCGAGCAACCGAGTTGGAGGGCAATGATGCCAGGAACAAAGAGAAAGACTGACGCCGCGCCATGGCGGCCGGGCGAACGCGACGCGGCGGACGCGAGCGTGGTTATGCAGCTTGCGGCGCTCAAGCGAATGACGGTGGTCGAGCTGAAGACGAAGTGGGAGAGCCTCTTTGGTGCGCCCGCCCCGAACAACAGCCGCAGCTACCTCGAGCTGAGGCTCGGCTACCGGATCCAGGAACTGACCCTCGGGGGGCTTTCGCGCGAGACGAGCCGGACGCTGGATCTGCTGGCCGACGAAATCGAGGGCAGGATCGGGCGCAAGGCGATCATTGCGGATTCCCGCAACCCGGTCGTCGGCACGCGGCTGGTGCGCGAATGGGACGGAGTAGAGCACACGGTCACCGTGATGAAGGACGGCTTCGACTGGCAGGGACGCAAGTTCAAGTCGCTTTCGGCGGTGGCGCGAGCAATCGCCGGCACACAATGGAACGGCTACCGCTTCTTCGGCCTCCGCGAAGCCCGGAGGGACGACCGATGAGCCGCTCTCAGGAATCCGTCGCGATTCTGCCGCGCCGCCAGCGCTGCGCCATCTATACCCGCAAGTCGAGCGAGGAAGGGCTCGACATGGAGTTCAACAGCCTCGACGCCCAGCGCGAGGCCTGCGAAGCCTATGTGACGAGCCAGAAGGCCGAGGGGTGGTCCGCCATCCGCGAGCCCTACGACGACGGCGGCTTTTCCGGCGGCACGCTGGAGCGACCTGGCCTGAAGCGCCTCATCCAGGACGTCGAGGCCGGGCTGATAGACGTGATCGTGGTCTACAAGATCGACCGGCTGTCGCGCTCGCTGATGGATTTCACCAGGCTGGTCGAGATCTTCGACCGCAATCAGGTGACGTTCGTGTCGGTCACGCAGTCGTTCAACACCACGACGTCGATGGGACGACTGACGCTGAACATCCTCCTAAGCTTCGCTCAGTTCGAGAGGGAGGTGATCGGCGAGCGCATCCGCGACAAGGTCGCCGCCTCGCGCAAGCGCGGCATGTGGATGGGCGGCTACGTTCCGTTGGGCTACGACGTGCGCGAGCGCAAGCTGGTGATCAATGAGGGCGAGGCCGCGACGGTCAGGATGATCTTCGAGCGGTTCGTGCGGCTGGGCTCCGCGACGACGCTGGCGAAAGCGCTGGCAGCCGAAGGCGTGCTGAACAAGCGGGGCAAGCTGATCGACAAGGGCTTCCTCTACAAGCTCATCAACAACCGGGTCTATCTGGGTGAAGCCGTCCACAAGGGCGCGGCCTATCCCGGCGAGCATGAGGCTATCATAGATCGTGACCTGTGGGGCAAGGTGCACAGCATCCTTCAGGAGAGCCCACGTCTGCGAGCGAAGAACACGCGCCGCCAAACCCCGGCGCTTCTGAAAGGGATCATCTTCACCGAGACCGGCGCCGCGATGACGCCGACGGTGACGAAAAAGGGCACGCGCCTTTATCGCTACTACGCGTCGATGGACCTGATCCGGAACCGACCGATCGGCGATGCCTCGGGTCCGCTGCGCTTGCCCGCAGGAATGGTCGAGGACGCAGTCATCGGTGAGATCCGCCGCATGATCCGCGCGCCAGAGATCGCAGTCCGAACGATCAATGCCCTGCGAAGCGAGAGTCCGACCGTTGACGAGCAGGCGGTAGTCAAGGCGCTCGGCGAGTTCGATCAGCTCTGGGCGGCGCTCTATCCGGCGGAGCAGACCCGCATTGTCCAGCTTCTGGTCGAGCGGGTGACCGTCGGCGAGAACGGCATCGCGGTTGACCTCCGTCAGGAGGGGCTGGGCTCGGTCCTGCGGGACATGATGGCGCCCCGCCAGACGGAGGCCTGCGCATGACCGGCACGACGGACACCATCCGCGTCGTCATTCCCCTGACGATCCGCAAACGCAATGGGCGGCCGAAGATCCTGCCGCCCGACGATGTGGACGCACGAAACGGCTGGGCGCAGGATCCCCATGTGCTGCGCGCCATCGCCCGCGCCTGGAGTTGGCGTCGGCAGCTGGAAACCGGTGCCGCCTCTACCATCCAGGATATCGCCGCAGCCGAGAAGGTCTCCGACCGGTTCGTGGGACGGATGATCCGGTTGGCGTATCTTTCCCCGAGCGTCCTTGAGACACTTGTCATCACCCGTAAGCCGCCGGCGCTTTCGCTCAACGATCTGATGGCCGTGGCCGAGTTGCCGTGGTTCGAGCAGGCGAAGCGCGTGTTCGAATAATCCGGGAGCCATCCCCGTTGACGCCGAGTGGCGTTTTGCCGCCCAATCAGTAAATAAGGGAGCAAAAAGGGTTCGTGCCTGGAAGGATTGCCGCGTGCCACAAGCGAGAAAACCGCCCGTCGTAGCTGACGAGAAGAAGATCTGGGCTCTGCTCGTAACCTACGCTTGCCCAGTTCCATTTCACGAAATCCGGACTCGATTTCTGGGCAACATCGCTACACCGGCGATGTCGGCTTCACCCATCTCTGTCGTGAAGAACCTATGGGGCGGGGAGCTGCCCGAATTTGAGAGCCTCGACGCCGTCAACGAGTTGATCGGCGTTCTCGTCAACGGCCTCTGGAACTCCCTCACGCGCCATCAGAAGCGCAGCGATCCCTTCCGGCTGGTGCGGCCAACGGTTACGCCCATGCGCGACGGGCTCGCGCAGCTGGCGCTGATACGGCGGCAGGAGATTGACGGCTTCTTTGAGGGGCTGTTTGCGGGTGAGGAAGAGGCCGACCTACCGGCGAAGGCATCGGCGGCGCTCGACACGCTCGGCGAAGTGCGCGCCATGATCGCGGGGGTCCATGAGGTCGCCAGCGATGCCAGCAAGCCTGCAGATCTATCTGACATCGCCACGACGATGAAGCATCTGCGGGAGCTGACCCGGATCACGGAGATCGAGATCAACCGGGTCGTTCTCGACTGCACGCGGGCGCGGCGCCAGATGCTTGGGTCGATCGGCACTACCAGACCCACACATCATTGAGCGACGTGTGCGTACGCTGGTCCGCGCATCGCCGCGCCACACAACGCCCACTTCGAGTGTCTCTGATGGAATGCCAGGCGCGAGAACTGCGGTAAAAAGTTCGCTCGACATGAATCAGCAATCGACTGGAAATGTTGTGTTTTCTTTGACCGAACCTAATCTGGCGAGGTTCGGTCGGATAGAGACGAAAGCCGTTCAGAGACCGAAAATCGGTGCTGCGCCAGTCTCTGAGGTTCGGTTGGCTTCAGCAAACCCCTTTGAACTTGGGAGAAATTCGGCGCTCATGGAGCGTCGCTCAAGGTTCGCGAATGGTTTGTGGCGGAGAGAGCGGGATTCGAACCCGCGAGACGGTTTCCCGCCTACACACTTTCCAGGCGTGCGCCTTCGACCACTCGGCCACCTCTCCGGCCCGGGGGGGCGTCCCGCGGCCCATCCGGGCGAGCGGCCCGCTTTCCGTCAACGCCGTAAGGACCTTCGCCCCGGGCCCGGCTTGCCGTGCGCCGGGGGGCCGGGCTATGCCCGGAGGGCAAGAGGGAGGGCGTCATGACCGCGACGGGCTATCTGACCACCCATGTTCTCGATACCGCCCGCGGGCTGCCCGCGGCGGGCATGGCCGTCACGCTCTGGCGGCTCGACGGACCCGAGGGGCGGCGGCGCCTCGCCGGGACGCACACCAATGCCGACGGGCGGACGGACACGCCGATCCTGCCCGTGGGGCAGTGTGTGCCGGGCGTCTACGAACTCGAATTCGCCGTCGGCGCCTATTTCGAGGCCGCGGGCCTGGCGCCAGAGAGCCCGCGCTTTCTCGACATCGTGCCGATCCGCTTCGGCATCGCCGATCCGGCAGCGCACTACCATGTGCCGCTGCTGGTCTCGCCCTACGCTTTTTCGACCTACCGCGGAAGCTGAGCGGGCTCCGCCGGGGTGTGGTTGCCCGCCGCTTCGGCCAGCGCGAGACGGGCACGCAGCTCCGCCCGGCAGCGCGCGATGGTGAAGTCGATGAAGAGCCGTATCTTCGGGTCCTGCAACCGCCGGTGCGGGTAGAGGCAGGCAAGCTGCACCGGCGCGGGTGGCGTGGCGGCGGCGACCGGCACCAGCGCGCCGGAGGCCAGGTGCTCGGCCACCTCGAAGACCGTCTTGTTGGCGATCCCCGCGCCCGCCAGCGCCCAGCCGGTCAGCACGTCGCCGTCGTCGGACTCGAACGGGCCCGACACGTCGAAGCGCGCCACGCCATCAGGCGTCTGCAGCAGCCACTGGAACTCGCTCGCGCCAGGGAAGCGCAGCAGCAGGCAGTCGTGGCGTTCGGCGACCAGCGCGCGCCCGTCGGCGGGCATGCCGCGGCGCGCAATGTAGGCGGGCGCCGCGCAGAGAACGCGCGGGCATTCGGCCACGGCGCGCATCTTGAGATTCGAATCCTCCACGAAGCCGAGCTGGAAGGCCACGTCGAGCCCTTCGCCCGCGAGGTCGAGCTTGCGGTCGGAGAGCCGCAGCCGCACGCGCACGTTCGGATACTGCTCCTGGAAGGCGGGGATGTGCGGCGCGATGAAGCGCCGCCCCACGCCCAGCGGCGCGGCAACGAAGATCGTGCCGCGCGGATGCTCGGCCATTTCCGCCACTGCCGCCTCCGCGGTCTCGATGGCGGCGATCACCTTCTGCGCGCCGTCGTAGAAGAGCCGCCCCTGGTCGGTCGGCGTGAGCGTGCGGGTGGTGCGGTTGAAGAGCCGCACGCCGAGGTGCTTCTCGAGCTCGGCGATGCGCGAGGAGGCGACGGCGGGCGACACGCGCTGGTCGCGCGCCGCCGCCGACATCGAGCCGAGTTCGAAGACGCGCAGGAACATGCGCAGGTTGTTGACGTAGGACATGGGCCCACCCTAGCAGACCGGCAAGCATAGGATTGTTCGGGATGGTTTGAAACTCCTTGGTTCATTGTTCGGCTGGCCCGAAGGAAGAGGATCGGCGAATGTGGCCGAAAGGACGCAGGAGGCACACATGGGCGACTGGGTGGTGATGACCGAATGGGCGGAATTTGCCGTGCGCTGGCTGCATGTCGTCACCGGCATCGCCTGGATCGGCTCGTCCTTCTATTTCATCGCGCTCGATCTGGGGCTGCGCAAGGCACCCGGCCTGCCCGAGGGCGTGCATGGCGAGGAATGG
>PHEG01000258.1 GCA_002842835.1 Alphaproteobacteria bacterium HGW-Alphaproteobacteria-2
TCCGACATGGATTTCCTGCGGATCCGCCGCATTGCCGCGCATTACCAGCGCACCGAGGCGGCCTTCCTCGACAAGCTGCGCTCGTCACATGTGCGCGCGCGCATCCGCATCTGGACGCTGGCGGAATTTCTCGAACAGCCGGTGGAGAACCTCCAGGCCGAGCTCGACGCTCTCACCCCGCGCGAATTCCGCCGCCTGACGGAATTGCCGCGCCTCGCGGACCTGACAGGGTTCAGTCATTTCCTCCAGCAACTCAAGAACGCGGGGATGCGACTGCATCTGGCGGGCGACATGCCCTCTGAACGGCTCGGCAGCCCGGAGGCGGGCCAGCCGCTCAAGCCGCATCTCGACGTGGTGAAATAGCATGGTTCGTGCCTTCACGGGCTTCGTGCTCTTCGCCGAGATGCGCACGGGCTCGAACTTCCTCGAGGAGGCGTTGAACGCCTTTCCCGACCTCGCCTGTTTCGGCGAACTCTTCAACCCGCAGTTCGTCGGCCACGAGAAGCGCACCGAGATGTGCGGCATCTCGCTCGCCGCGCGCGAGCGGGATCCGCTGGCGATGCTCTCGGCCATCCGCCAGGCCGTGCCGCAGGGGCTGGCGGGCTTTCGCTTCTTCCACGACCATGACCCGCGCATCCTGCAGCATGTGCTGGCCGATCCAGGCTGGGCCAAGATCGTGCTCACACGCAATCCGCTGGAGTCCTATGTTTCGCGCAAGATCGCGGCTCAGACAGGCCAGTGGAGGCTGACCGACGGACGCCACCGCCGCGATGCCAGGGTGCGTTTCGACGCGACCGAGTTCGAGCGACTGCTCGACCGGCTCCAGAACTTCCAGCTTCGCCTCCTGCACGGCTTGCAGACCAGCGGGCAGACCGCCTTCTACCTCGGCTACGAGGACATCGGCGATCTCGACGTCATCAACGGGCTCGCGGCGTGGCTGGGGTCGGCACACCGGGTCGAGGCGCTGCCCGGCAAGCTCAAGAAGCAGAACCCACAACCGATGGGCGATCTGGTCACCAACCCGCGCGAGATGGCACGCGCGCTGGCGGCACTCGACCGCTTCGATCTCTCGCGCACGCCCAATTTCGAGCCGCGGCGCGGCGCGGGCGTGCCCGGCTTTCAGGCGGCTTCGGCGGCACGGCTGCTGCACATGCCGCTGCGCGGCGGGCCCGTGACCGCGGTGGGCGGCTGGCTGTCCCGGATCGAGGCGGCGGCAGGCGGCGGCGAGCTACAGACGGGGTTCACGCAGAGGGCGTTGCACCAGTGGAAACGCGCCACGCCGGGCCACCGCAGCTTCTGCGTTCTCCGCCACCCGCTGGCGCGTGCGCACGATGCCTTCTGCCGCCACATCCTGCCGCTCGAAGGGCGAGACGCTTTTCTCGCAATCCGCGGGTTGCTCACGCGCGACTGGGGTCTCGTGCTGCCCGGCGCACCCAGCGATCCGGCCTATGACGCAGCGGCGCACCGCGCGGCCTTCGCCGGGTTCCTCGGCTTTCTGCGCGCAAATCTCGCCGGGCAGACGAGCGTGCGCGTCGATCCCGCCTGGGCGAGCCAGGGCACGGTGGTGCAGGGCATGGTGCTGGCCTCTCCGCTCGACCATCTGTGGCGCGAGGAGGAGTTGCCCGAGGCGCTCGGGAGCTTGGCCGCACGCCTGGGGCTCGCGCCGGTGCCCTACCACCCCGAGTCCGGGCCGGGCCCGTGGCAGCTTCGGGACATCTGCGACGATGCGCTCCAAGCTTTGGCCGCCGAGGTCTATCAGCGCGACATGATGCTGTTCGGGTTCGGGCGCTGGGCGCCCGGCTGAGGCGGCCCGGGCGCGCTCAGGCCGCGCGCGACGTGCGGCCTTCGGTCAGGATGGCGTAAAGCGCCGCCGGATCGTCGGTGGAGCGCAGCTTGACGCAGGTGCCGCGGTCGCGCAGCGTCCGCGAGACCATGGCGAGTGCCTTCAGGTGATCTACCCCCGAGTCGATCGGGGCGAAGAGCCCGAAGACGAGGTCCACCGGCTTGCGGTCAACCGAATCGAAATCGACCGGCTTCTCGAGACGCACGAATACACCATGTACCTGCTCAAGCCCCTCGACCCGCGCATGGGGCAGTGCCACCCCCTGGCCCACGCCGGTGGGTCCCAGCGTCTCGCGGTCCTGAAGCGCGTCGAAGACCGCGCTCGCGGGCAGCCCGAAACGGGCGGCGGCTGTATCAGCCAGTTCCTGCAGGATGCGCTTCTTGCTCGTCAGATGGCCAAGAGCCCTGACCGAGCCAGGGGCCAGAATGTTCGATAGCTCCATCCACACAGTTCCTTTCGCCGCAGCAGCGCAGTTTCAGGCCGAAGCCGTCGGATCGATCCAGCCGATGTTGCCGTCTTCGCGGCGGTACACGACATTCACGCCCGCATGCCTCTCGTTTCGGAAGACCAGAAGCTGGGCCCCAGCGAGTTCCATCTGCATCACCGCCTCGCCCACGGAGAGCGATGGCACTGTCGTCGTCATCTCGGCGATGATGATGGGTTGCAGCGACTCGGGCTCTGCGTCCTCATGTTCCCCGGGTGACGCGAGGATATAGGCCGAGGCGCCGATGGATTCAACGGGGTCCGTGCGGTCGCGGTGATGGTTCTTCAGCCGCCGCTTGTAGCGGCGAAGCTGCTTTTCCATCCGGTCGCAACAGCGCTCGAAACTGGCGTAGATCTCCGTA
>PHEG01000259.1 GCA_002842835.1 Alphaproteobacteria bacterium HGW-Alphaproteobacteria-2
AGAACGTCTTCGTCGAGAAGGTGCTGCCCGCCAGCGTCCTGCGCAAGCTCACCGAGGCCGAGATGGCGCGCTACCGCGCCCCCTTCGCCGAGCCGGGCGCGGCGCGGCAGCCCACGCTGACCTGGCCGCGCGAGATCCCCATCGAGGGCGAACCCGCCGAGGTCGCCGCTGAGGTGGCCGCCAATGCCGAGTTCATGGCGGCGAGCGACATGCCCAAGCTCTTCGTCAATGCCGAGCCGGGGACGATCCTGAATGGGCGCGTGGCGGACCTGCTGCGCGGCTGGCCCAATGTCCGCGAAGTCACGGTGAGGGGGCTGCATTTCATCCAGGAGGACTCGCCGCAGGAGATCGGCGCGGCCGTGGCGGAGTTCCTTCGGCGGCTCTGAGCGACCGCGACGCGCCCTTGCCCCTGTCGTGCTGCTGGGTTTGTCTCGCCATCGGAGATTCGGGGGCAGGCCATGACCACATGCATCGCGATCAACGGTTTCGGGCGCATCGGACGGTCGGTTCTGCGCGCCTGGCTGGCCGCGCCCGACCGCTGGCCTGGGCTGGAGATCGTGGCGGTCAACGACATCGCCGGGCCGGAGATGGCGGCCTATCTCTTCGAGTACGACAGCGTGTTCGGCCGCTGGCCCGGCCGTGTGCGGGAAGAGCCCCGTGCGCTGGTGATCGACGGCCGACGTATCGGTTTCACGGCCGAGGCAGACTGGGCGCGCTTGGATCTTTCGGGCGTGGACGTCGTGATGGAATGCTCCGGCAAGACCCGCGAGCGCGCGGCTGCAGAGGGGCTGTTCGCGGCCGGGGCGGGGCGCGTGCTGGTCTCGGGGCCCTGCCCGGATGCGGATTACACGGTGGTGCTGGGTGCCAACGAGGCCGGGCTCGCACCGGGCCAGCGGGTGGTCTCGAACGCTTCCTGCACCACGAACGCGCTGGCGCCGCTGGCGTGGCTGCTCGACGAGGCCTTCGGCGTCGAGACCGGCTTCATGACCACGGTGCATTGCTACACCGGCAGCCAGCCCACGGTGGACGCGCCTAGGGGCGACTTCGCGCGCTCGCGCGCCGCGGCGCTCTCGATGGTGCCCACCACGTCGAGCGCCGAGCGGCTGGCCGATCTGGTTTTGCCCCACCTCGCGGGGCGCATCGAGGGTGCGGCAATCCGGGTGCCCACGGCCAGCGTCTCGGCGGTGGACCTGACGGTGATGACGCGCAAACCCGCAAGCGTGGCGGCGGTCAACGACCTGTTCCGCGCGGCGGCGGAGGGGCCGCAGGCGCATGTCTTCGGGGTGACGGACAGGCCGCTCGTCTCGTCGGATCTGCGCGCCATGCCGCAGTCTGTGATCATGGCGCTGCCCGAGACGCGGGTGACGGCGGGCGGCCTGCTGCGCGTTCTGGGCTGGTATGACAACGAATGGGGTTTTGCCAACCGGATGCTTGACGTGGCCGTGATCATGGGGGAGCAGCGATGACCGGCACGGCGGATGTGCTGGTGATCGGCGGCGGCATGGCGGGCATCTCCGCGGGCGCGCGGCTGGCCGAGGCGGGGCTCTCGGTGAGGGTGCTGGAGCGCGAGGCGGCCATCGGCCAGCATTCCACCGGGCGCTCGGCGGCGATGTATATCCCGAGTTACGGCAACGCCACCTTGCGCGCGCTGATCGCCGCCGGGGCCGAGGTGATGCTGGCGCCGCGCGCGCTGGCCCGAGGCACGTTGACCAGCCCGCGCGGCATGATGCTGGTGGCCTCCGAGGCGGAATTGCCCGATTTCGAGGCGACGTTGGCCGAGCCGAACGGGATGGAGCGGATCACGCCGGAAGAGGCACGTGCCTGGGTGCCGGTGCTGCGCCCCGAGGCGGTGGCCGCGGCGGCGCGCGACCCGGCGGCGATGGCGATCGACGTGGACCTGATGCTGCAGGGCTTTGCCCGGGCGCTTCGCGCGGCGGGCGGGCAGGTGGTGAGCGGGGCCGAGGTGCGCGGGCTGACGCGGCGAGGCGGTGACTGGCTGATCGAGACGGCTGCCGGGGCCTTCGCCGCGCCGGTGGTGGTTAATGCAGCCGGGGCCTGGGCGGATATGGTGGCAGGGCTGGCGGGCCTTTCGCCTCTTGGCTTGCAGCCGATGCGCCGCACCGCGGCCATCCTGCCCGCGCCCAAAGACCATGATATCGAGAACTGGCCGCTTGTCGCCTCGGCGGCGGAGGCGTGGTATTTCAAGCCCGAGGCGGGAAAGCTGCTGGTCTCGCCCGCCGAGGAAGACCCGGTCGAGCCGATGGACGCCTGGCCCGACGACATGGTTCTGGCCGAGGGTCTCTGGCGCTTCGAGCAGGCGGTGAGCGTGCCGGTGACGCGGGTGGAGCGTTCCTGGGCGGGGCTGCGCACCTTCGCGCCAGACCGCACGCCGGTGGCGGGCTTCGATCCGCGTGCCGAGGGTTTCTTCTGGCTGGCAGGGCAGGGCGGCAACGGTATCCAGGCCGCGCCGGGGCTGGCGGGACTTGCCGCTGGGCTGATCGCCGGTCAGGCACTCGGGCTGGCGCCCGAGGTGGTAGCTGCCGTCTCGCCCGCGCGCTTTGCCTGACCCGCTGCGGTGCCGTGCCCCGCGCGGTTCAGCGGACCACGGCGAGCCCGGCGGCGAAGCGGGACGCGTTCTCCTGGTAGTGCGTCGCCGACCAGCGCAGGCGCTCGATCTCCGCTTCCGACCAGCGCGCCGGCGCCGATCAGGCAGTCGGCACCGATCCGCGCGCCGTTCAGCACCGTGGCGCCCATGCCGATCAGGCTGTTCGCGCCGATGGTGCAGCCGTGCAGCATGACCCGGTGACCGATGGTGCAGCCGGGCCCCGTGCGGGTCGGGAAGCCCGGGTCGGCATGGATCACCACGTTGTCCTGGACATTGCTGCCCGCGCCGATCTCGATCACTTCGGTATCGCCGCGCAGGACCGCGCCGAACCAGATCGACACACCCTCGTGCAGGGTGACCCGGCCCAGCACATGCGCGCCGGGTGCCACCCAGACATTCTTGCTGAGTTCGGGTGCCACGCCGTCGAGCGCGTAGAGTGTCATGCCTGGCGTTCCTCGAATTCCCGGTTGAGCCCGCGCACGAATTCCACCAGCCCCGGCTGGCGCGTGCGCCGCAGCCGCTCGGCGGTGACGATGGATTCCACCTGCTCGGCGGCGCGCTCGATGTCGCGGTTGATCAGCACATGATCGTATTCCGCCCAGTGGCTGATCTCGTCCCGCGATTTCCTCATCCGCCCGGCGATGACCTCCGGCGCGTCCTGGCCGCGGGCGCGCAACCGACGTTCGAGTTCGGCGATCGATGGCGGCAGCACGAAGATCGAGACGACATCCTCCGCCAGGTCCGAATTGCGGATCTGCTGCCCGCCCTGCCAGTCGATGTCGAACAGCATGTCGCGCCCGGCGGCGATGGCCTCTTCCACCGGGGCGCGCGGCGTGCCGTAGAAATGGCCGAAGACTTCGGCGTGTTCCAGCATCCGCCCTGCCACTGCCTCGGCCTCGAAGGCCGCGCGCGACAGGAAGCTGTATTCGCGGCCGTCCACTTCGCCCGGGCGCGGCGGGCGGGTGGTGGCCGAAACCGAGAAGCCGATGGTCGGGTCCCAGCCCATCAGGTGGCGCGCCAGCGTCGATTTCCCCGCGCCCGAGGGCGAGGAGAGAATGATCAGCATGCCTCGGCGCTGTGGCAATGGCCTACTCCACGTTCTGCACCTGCTCGCGCATCTGCTCGATGACCGCCTTGAGGTCAAGCCCGAGCCGGGTGAGCCCGGCATGGTTCGACTT
>PHEG01000260.1 GCA_002842835.1 Alphaproteobacteria bacterium HGW-Alphaproteobacteria-2
GTGCGGCACGCACTTCCGCGTCGGCCTTGAGTTCGGCGAGGAAGTCCTTGCCCTCCTCCCAGACCTTCATGGCATTGCGCTGCACCAGCGCATAGGCGGTCTCGCGACTCACGCCCTTCTGGGTCAGCGCCAGCAGAACGCGCTGCGAATGGATCAGCCCGCGCGTGCGGTCGAGATTGGCTTGCATCGCCTCGGGGTAGATCACAAGCTTCTCGATCACCCCGCTCAGGCGGGCCAGCGCAAAGTCTAGCGTCACCGTCGCGTCCGGCCCGATGCCGCGCTCGACAGAAGAGTGCGAGATGTCGCGCTCGTGCCAGAGCGCCACATTCTCCAGCGCCGGGATCACCGCCGAACGCACCAGCCGCGCGAGCCCGGTCAGGTTCTCGCTCAGCACCGGGTTGCGCTTGTGCGGCATGGCCGAACTGCCCTTCTGGCCCTTCGAGAAGAACTCTTCCGCCTCCAGCACTTCGGTGCGCTGCATGTGGCGGACCTCGGTGGCGACGTTCTCCACCGATGCGGCGATCACCCCCAGCGTGGCAAAGAACATCGCGTGCCGGTCGCGCGGGATCACCTGGGTGGAGATCGGTTCCGGGCGCAGCCCGAGGCATTTGCAGACATGCGCCTCCACCGCCGGGTCGATGTTGGCGAAGGTGCCCACCGCGCCCGAGATCGCGCCGGTTGCAACCTCGTCGCGGGCGCGTGCCAGACGGTCGCGGTTGCGCGACATTTCCGCATAGAACCGCGCGAAGGTCAGGCCCATGGTGGTCGGTTCGGCATGGATGCCGTGGCTGCGCCCGATGCGCGGCGTCATGCGGTGTTCCATCGCGCGCGCCTTCAGCGCGGCAAGCAGCGCGTCGAGATCGGCGAGCAGGATGTCGGCGGCGCGGGTGAGCTGGATGTTGAAGCAGGTATCCAGCACGTCCGAGCTTGTCATGCCCTGGTGCACGAAACGCGCCTCTTCCGCGCCCACGACCTCGGCCAGATGGGTGAGGAAGGCGATGACATCGTGCTTCGTCACCGCCTCGATCGCGTCGATGCGGGCGACATCGAACTCCACGTCGCGCGCTTTCCAGACCGCTGCCGCGCTCTCCTTCGGGATCACGCCGAGGGCGGCCTGCGCGTCGCAGGCATGCGCCTCGATCTCGAACCAGATGCGGAACTTCGTCTCCGGCGACCAGATGGCTACCATCTCGGGGCGGGCGTATCGCGGGATCATGTCGCAGCCTTCGCATTTGGTGGAACTCGCGCGCCGTCTTAGACTGGCACCCGAAGTGTCACAAGACCGATGGCAGGGCGGGGGTGGTGCGGGCGGCAATGGGCGGACACGGGCTGTCACTGGCGGATTTCACCGGCGCGTGGCGCCTCGAGCGGCGCATCGTTGACCTGCGCGGCGGTGTCGAGGGCCGCTTCGAGGGGCGGGCGCTCTTCACACCCGGCGCGGACGGGCTCGTCTACGAGGAGTCGGGGCAGCTCTGTCTCGGCGCGGCTCAACCCGTCGAGGCCACGCGGCGGCTCTTGTGGCGCACCTGTCCGCGGGGTGGCATCGCCGTTTTCTTCGCCGATGGCCAAGCCTTCCACCGCATCGCGGCGGATCGCCTGATGCCCGGGGACACCCATGTCTGTGCACCCGACATCTATCACGTCGACTACGACTTCCGCGCCTGGCCCGTTTGGAGCGCCACATGGCGCGTGGTCGGCCCGCGCAAGGACTACCGTCTGATCAGCCGCTACAGCGGTGCCGGGACGGGCTGAGCGCGATCAGTCGATCGGCGCGCCGAAGTCGCGGGTCGAGGTGATGCGCAGCCCGCGCTCCAGCGCGGCGATCTCGTCGCGGGCGAGGTTCTCCACCATTTGCAGCAACAGCCTGCGCAGCATCTCGGCATCGTCCGCGCTCATCCCGGTGACCGCCACGGCATTTGCCTCTTCGGCAAGCGGCACGAGCCGCGTCTCCAGCCCGCGCCCGCGGGCAGAAAGATAGGCCCGGGCGCGCCCCTTCCCCTTGTCGCGGCGCAACTCGACCAGTCCCTGCTCTTCCATGCGGTGGATCGCGGTGTGGGTGGTGGGCGCCATCACCCCGGCGCGCAGGCTCAATTCGCGCTGCGAGAGCCCGTCCTCGCGCCAGAGGATGCGCAGGAAACTCCACTGCCCGAACGAGATGCCGTGCTCCGAGAGCCGCAATTCCAGCGACCGGCGGAACCCGCGCGAGGCATGGCGCACCAGATGCGCCAGCCGGTCTTCCGGCGCGCGGCGGTGCCAGTGATCGAGGATCGCCTCGGTTATGGCGCGGGCATTGGCGGCGGGATCGGTACTCTGGCGCATCGGCAAACCCGCGGCTCGGCTGACTGGCCGGAAAGTATGCGCGCAGCCTGCAGCAAAGGAAACCCCGATGCGCTCAGCCTTTGGGCGAGAGGCCGCGCGCCGCCAGCCAGCCGCCGAGTTCGGCCACCGCCCGCGCGAGTTCCCCGGGTTGGCCCTGGTAGTAATGGCCCGCATCCGCGATCGTCAGATATTGCCGGTCCGGGCTCCGGGCGGCGTCGAAGACCGCCCGCGGATGGGAAGGCGGCACGGCATCGTCGGCGCCGTTCTCGACCACAAGGAGTGGCGCGCAGATCGCGCCCACACAGTCGAGCGCATCGGCGCGCGACAGCGGCGACCACTGGCTGAGCCAGGCGCGCAGGGTGGTAACGCGGGTCGGCCAGCGTGCGGTGCACGATGAAGGGGCGCTCCATCTCGGCCCCGCCACGGGCCCTGAGGCGCGCCAGCGTCTCCTGCGCCCGCTCGGTGATACGCGCTATGCGGGCCTGCTGCGCGGCGCGGAAGGCGGCGACGAAATCGGCCGGGTAGGGCTGCTGAGGCACGCCCGGCCCGTAGAGGTCGAGCGCGGGGTCGCGTGCATCCGGGTCCAGTTCGTCGGTCACCGACGGGTCGATCCATTCCGACAGGATGCGGGCGCGCCCGGTATGCGCGGCGATGAAGGTCACCGCATCCGCCGGGATCAGCCCCGCAGCCGTCAGGTCGTAGGGGTCACCCGCGGGTGTCTCGGTGATCGTCGGGTTTTCTGCCTGGCTCTGGTAGAACAGCGCCAGCGACCCGCCGCCCGACCAGCCGACGATCGCCACTTTCGCGTAGCCCAGCACCTCGCGCGCGTGGCGCACGTAGGCCCCCAGATCGGCCGCGACCTTCTCCATGATCAGGGCCGTGTCGTTCTTGGCATAGCGCGAGGCGGCGCAGATGACGTGATGCCCCGCCTCGGCCAGCGCCACCGGCAGCGGCATGAGGTTCAGCGTCGAGGCCGGGTGCATGAAGATCAGCACCGTGCCCGAAGGCGTGGCGGGCCGCAGAAGCTGGCCTTCGAGGAACACCTTGCCCTGGCTGCCGACAAAGCCGTAGGTCTCGGTGAAGGCCGCCGTCTCGGTGAACGAGACGATCAGTGGCGTGCGCGTGATCCCTGTCATGGTTCAGGCGTGCAGCGGGTCGACATCGGGGGCGCGCTTGGTGCGCGACCATTCCTCCAGCACCGCCTCGGCGCGCGCGTTCAGCGCCGCCGCCATCTCGGGCGTGGCAGTGTCAATCGTCACCTCCATGCGGTGGCCGTTGGGGTCGAAGAAATAGATCGACTGGCAGATCTTGTGGTCGGTCGGCCCCACCACCTTCACCCCCCGCGCCTCGGCGCGCGCCTTGACCTCTTCCAGTTCGGCCATGTCGGCCACCTTCAGCGCCAGGTGTTGCACCCACTCGGGGGTGTTGGGGTCGAGCCCCATGTCGGGGCTTTCGGGCACCTCGAAGAAGGCGAGAAAGCTGCCGTCGCCCATCCGGAAGAAGATGTGGATGTGCGGCGACCACTCGCCGGTCGAGGGCACACGGTTCTCGGCCAGGGCGATGTCGAGATCGAGGCCCATCACGTCGCGGTAGAACTCGGTCGTCTCCTTCGCATCGCGGCAGCGATAGGCGACATGGTGAAGTCCTTGCAGTTGCATGGCTCTCTCCCTTCGGTTCGGAAGGCGCGCCTGCGCCTTCATCGTTCCAGAAATACTCCGGGGTCCGGGGCAG
>PHEG01000261.1 GCA_002842835.1 Alphaproteobacteria bacterium HGW-Alphaproteobacteria-2
AAGAGCACGAGTACGAGCCCGTATTCCTCGGCCGCCACCGCGATGATGAAATCGGTCTGCGCGTCGGGCAGCGACCATTTCACCCGCCCCTCGCCCACGCCGACACCGAAGAAGCCGCCCTCGCGGATCGCGTCGGTGGCGAAGCCGATCTGGGTGCGCGGGTCGATCTCGGCGGCGAGGAAGCCATCGATGCGACGGGCGAAATGCTCGGAGTTCTGGTAGACGAGTGTCCCCGCGAACACCGTGCCGCCGAGCATGAGCAGCAGCAGCACGATCGGCGCGCCGCCGATGAAATACATCACACCCCAGCCGAAGAGCACCAGCACCGCCTGGCCGAAATCAGGTTGCAGCGCCAGAAGCAGTGCGACGAAGATGGTCAGCAGGAAGGACCACAGCCGCCCGGGCGGGCCGCCGATCTCGGTCGCCGCGGCCATCAGCCAGGCACAGAGAACGACAAGGCACGGCTTGAGAAATTCCGAGGGTTGCAGCGAGGCGAATCCGAGCGAGAACCAGCGCACCGCGCCCTTGTTGAAATCCGTACCGAAGACGGGCAGCAGCAGCAGGGCGGCGATGGCGACAAGACAGCCAACCACACCGATCCGACGCAGCATGCGCGGGTCACACATCGACAGTCCCAGAATCGCCAGAACCGCGACCACTCCAAAGAGCGCCTGGCGTTCGACATAATGGAAGGGCGGCAGGTTGTGGCGCGCGGCGAGCGGCGGGGAGGCCGCGAGGCCCAGCAGCAGGCCGATGCCCAGAAGCATCAGCACGCAGCCGAGGCTCCAGCGATCGATCGAACGCCACCAGCGCGGCAGCACCGGCTCACGCGGCACGGCGCCTGCCATGCCATGCACCATTTCCGTCATGGGTTCACCTGCCCGACTGCCCTCGTTCGCCGCCCGTTTTCCGGGTCTGGAGCGGAGTGTAGCGGCTAATCCGCCGAACCGCCAGTGCGTGTGTGGCTCATGGCGCGGAAATTGCCGAGTTTTCCCGGTGATAGGCGCGGCCCACGCGCGCGACGCGCACGGCGTAATCGGCATACCAGCGCGCGTGACCCAGACGTTGCGCCGCGAGGTGGCGGACCTCGGCCTTCCAGGCGCGGATCGCGGCGGCATCGCGCCAGTAGCTCACCGTGATGCCGAAGCCCGCGGCGTCGCGCGCGCTCTCGTGGCCCAGATAGCCCGGCTGGATCGCGGCGAGACGCGCCATCTCGTCGGCCATGGCGTCATAGCCCGCATCCGCCCCCCGGCGGCGCGAGGTGAAGATAACCGCGTAATAGGGCGGTTCGGGCAGGCTGGCGATCTGCGGATCGGGCATCGGTCAGTCCTCCGGGGCGAAGCGCGGCCAGTCGCGCATCCGGTTGCGGAACCAGCTTCGCTGGCGCTTGGCGTATTGCCGCGTCGCGGTGACGGCCCCGGCCTCGGCCTCGGCGAGCGATAGTTCGCCGTCGAGATGGGCGGCAAGCGCGCGTGCCCCTATCGCCTGCGCGGCGGGCAGGCTCATGGCGTGGCCAGCGGCGCGGAAGGCGCGCACCTCGTCCAGCGCGCCCTCCTCCAGCATGGTGCGGAAGCGCCCCGCGATGCGTGCGGAAAGCCGCGCGGGCGGCACTTCGACGAGCAGGGGCTGCACCGCAGAGAGCGGCATCAACGGCGCGGGCATCGCCCGCTGCCAGGCGGCAAGCCCCTGCCCCGTGGCACGCAGCACCTCCCAGGCGCGCTGCACGCGCGCAGGGTTCAGCCTGTCGATGCGCGCGAAGGTTTCCGGGTCGCCGCGCGCCAGATCGCCGCACATCGCCTGCACACCGCGCGTCCCGGCCTCGGCGCGCACCGCGGCGGGCACCGGCGGGATTTCGGCCAGCCCCTCGGTGAGTGCGGTCAGATAGAGCCCTGTGCCGCCCACGACGATGGGTCTCTGCCCCGGCTCGGCGGCGAGAAGCGCTGCCAGATCGCGCAGCCAGTGGCCAACCGAATAGGGTGCTTGCGCGCCGACATGACCGTAGAGCCGATGCGCCAGCGCCGCCTCCTCGGTGGGCGCGGGGCGCGCGGTCAGCACCCGCCAGCAGCCATAGACCTGCAGCGCGTCGGCGTTCACGATCATTCCGCCCTGCGCGCGCGCGATGGCCGCGGCCAGCGCCGACTTGCCGCTCGCCGTCGGCCCGGCGATCAGCACCGGGCGGTCTGGCGCGAGCGGCGGCAGGGCGGCGGGCATCGGCGGTTCTCCGGCGGGCGGGCGCGATTGGCGTTGAACACCAACCGCTTTTCCGACATTTTGCGCCCGACTCCAAGGCTGCCTCCAGGACCGGGTATTTTCATGACAGACGCCGTTTCCCCTGCCCCGGTCGCGCGACCGGCCCCCGCCTACACCCGGGTGATGCTGAAGATCTCGGGCGAGGCGCTGATGGGCGATCAGGGCTACGGGCTGCACCCGCCGACGGTGGAGCGCATCGCCGCCGAGGTGAAGACGGTGCACGATCTCGGCGTCGAGATCTGCATGGTGATCGGGGGCGGCAACATCTTCCGCGGGTTGCAGGGCAGCGCACAGGGCATGGAGCGCACCACCGCCGACTACATGGGGATGCTGGCCACGGTGATGAACGCGCTCGCCATGCAGGCGTCGCTGGAAGCGCTGGGCATCCACACGAGGGTAATCTCGGCCATCCGGATGGACGAGGTTGCAAGGGCCGCGTGTGCATCTTCGCCGCTGGCACCGGCAATCCCTATTTCACCACCGACACCGCCGCCACGCTGCGCGCCAACGAGATGGCCTGCCAGGTGATTTTCAAGGGCACCAAGGTGGACGGTGTCTATGACAGGGATCCCAGGAAGCACGCCGACGCGACGCGCTACGACAAGGTCAGCTACGACGAGGCGCTGCAGCGCCATCTGGGCGTGATGGATGCCTCGGCGATCGCGCTGGCGCGCGACAACAACCTGCCGATCATCGTCTTTTCGCTCGACGAGCCGGGCGGCTTCGCCGGGATCCTCGCCGGGCGGGGCACCTATACAATCGTCGGGTGAACGGGCTATAGACCCTGAAAGGGCAGGAACGAAGGACCATGGCAGACGAAGACCTCGACATCGACCTCGACGACATCGAGCGCCGCATGGATGGCGCGATGGCCGCGCTGAAGACCGAATTCGCCTCGCTGCGCACCTGCCGATCAACCAGTGCGGCACCGTGAACGTGCCCGAGCCGCGCATGATCACCATCAACGTCTGGGACCGCGCGCTGGTCGGCGCGGTGGAGAAGGCGATCCGCAACTCCGGCCTCGGCATCAATCCGCAGACCGACGGGCCGATCATCCGCCTGCCGATCCCCGAGTTGAACGAAGAGCGGCGCCGCGACCTGACCCGCGTTGCCGCGCAATATGCCGAGCACGCCCGGGTCGCCATCCGCAATGTCCGCCGCGACGGCATGGACCGGATCAAGAAGGCCAAGGCCGCGGGCATGAGCGAGGACGACCAGAAGATCTGGGCCGACGAGATCCAGTCCCTCACCGACAAGGCGATCGCAGCCGTCGATCAGGCTCTGGAACACAAGCAACAGGAAATCATGCAGGTATGACTTTCATGGGTCAACGCACGGCCGCTGACATGCCTCCCGTCACGGGCGGGCGCACGGGGCGCGACACCCATGTGGCCATCATCATGGACGGCAACGGGCGCTGGGCACAGGCGCGCGGGCGGCCCCGGCTCTTCGGCCATCAGCGCGGCGCGCGGCGGGTGCGCGACATTGTCGAGGCCTGCCCCGGCCTCGGCGTGCGTTACCTCACGATCTTCGCCTTCTCCACCGAGAACTGGAAGCGCACCCAGGCCGAGGTGGCGGGTCTGATGAGCCTCTTCCGGCGCTACATCCGCAGCGAGGCGCAGCAGTTGCTCGCGGCGGGCGTGCGCGTGCGCTTCATCGGCGACCGGCTGCGGCTGGAGCGGCGGCTTGTCGAGATGATGGATGAACTCGAGGCGCTGACCGCTTGCAACAACACGGTAAATCTGACT
>PHEG01000009.1:0-810 GCA_002842835.1 Alphaproteobacteria bacterium HGW-Alphaproteobacteria-2
GTCCTGCGCATCGGCCATTCCGGCAAGGTCGCTCTCTTCGAGAATGGCGGTGCCGAAGCGCGGCTCGGCGAAGATCATGACGCCCGCCGCGGATTGCAGCAGATGCGCGCAGGTGCGCGAGCCGACCACGAGGAAGAAGGTATCCTGCATCTTGCGGTGCAGCCAGATGATGCCGGTGAGCCCGCAGAAGACCTCGTGCTGGCCCCGCTCGCGCAGCACCGGCGCCTGCGCACAGCCTGTGGGAGTGGCGGCATGCGCGCTCATGCCGGCAGCCCCGACATGCCCTGAAGCCGCGCCTGACGCAGCTTCCACAGGAATTGGCCCGCGTTGATCACATAGGTCGCATAGGCCGCCAGCGCGAGCGCCATCTGCCCCGCGGGAGACATATATCCTACCACCAGGACAACGACATAGGCCGTGTGCAAGGCAATGACCGCCATCGAGAAGACATCTTCCCAGAAGAAGGCGGGGGCAAAGAGATACTGGCCGAAGACCACCTTCTCCCAGATCGCGCCGGTGACCATGATCAGATAAAGCACGCCGGTCTTGACCAGGATCGAAACCGTGGCAGCACCATAGCCCTCGCCCGTCAACAGAAAGCGCAGAACCAGCGCCAGCGAGACGAGAAACACCGCAAACTGAAGCGGGGCCAGAACGCCCTGCACGATGGTCCAGCGGCTGGAATCGCGCCGCGCACGTTGTTCCGCGGTGTAGAGCGCGGTCCTCCCTGTGCCGGACCCGGACTGGCCACTCATGCCGACTCCCCCGGTGGTTTTCCAAAGGGTAGCGGGGGCGGAAGCGAAGTGTCAA
>PHEG01000009.1:853-17162 GCA_002842835.1 Alphaproteobacteria bacterium HGW-Alphaproteobacteria-2
CTTACATGTCCATTCTCTTTGACATTTTCCCGAGTCTCCACGAAACTTTCGCCTGACGTGCAGTCTGGCTTCTCCGTTGCGCAGGAAAACAGGGCTTCTGAGCGGCGGGCCGACGGGTTTGCTTGCGAGGGCTTTGACATGACGGGCACGACGAAGGGCGTAGGGCACGACCGGGTCTCGCAACTTGCCGCGCGGGCGCTTGAGATCGTGTCGCACAAGCCCGAGGGCGGTGCGAACCAGGCCGCGACAGTGCGCCGCGTGATGGACCTCGCGCTCGATGTCGGGGGATGCAGCGTCGAGGGGATGCTGGCCACCCTGCGTGCCGAGCGCGTCTCCGACCGGGCGCTCGTCGAAACCTATATCCCCGCCGCCGCCCGCGAACTGGGCAAGTGCTGGGAATACGACACGCTGGCTTTCAGTCAGGTCACGCTCGCCAGCACCCGGCTGCAATCCATGCTCAACGAAATGCTGCCGGAATGGGAATTGACCAGCCACCGCAACTACGATGCGCAGCGTCAGGCGCTGCTTCTGGTGGTGCCCCATGACGAGCAGCATACGCTGGGCGCGATGGTGCTGCGGCTCAAGCTGCGCCAGAAAGGCTATTCGGTGCGCCTCGCCATGGGCTGGAGCACGCGGCGCATCGGCCAGGTCCTTCGCGCCGAACCCTTCGCCGCGGTAATCTTCTCGTGCCCGCGCAGTGAAACGCTTGAAAAAGTCACAAGAACAATTATTGCACTAACAGCTTCGGGCCTCCGCATGCCGGCCACCCTTGCTGGGGGGGCAGTGTTTGACGGCCCGAATGGGCCCACGTCGGTTCCCGGGGTGGATCTGGTGTCCAACGAACTCGCATCCGTAGACCGGTTGTGCCGGTCGGGTGCCCCCGAACAGAGTGAGGCCGCCGAGTAATGTCGTCGATCGGCTCCAAGTTCTGGAACGCAGGCTCGATCCCTCTCATCGAGCCCCAGTTTCTTGGCAGTATCGTCTCGGCCGCCTCCGACATCGCCGTCGTGGTCTCTCATGATGGCATCGTGCTCTCGGTCCTGGTCAACGACAACCAGCCTTCCTACGGCAAGCTGGGCCATTGGGAAGGCCGCCCGGTGCAGGAGTTCCTGACCGCCGAAAGCACAGAGAAACTGGCCCGCGTGCTGGCTGCCAACGCCAAGGGCGAGCAGCTGCGCCATGCCGTGGAGCTCAACCACCGCGACAATGCCGAGTGGCAGTTTCCGATACGCTACTCGTTTCACCCGATCGGCAAGAACGGCGAGTTGCTGATGCTGGGCCGCGACCTGCGGCTCATCGCCGAAACGCAGCAGCAGCTCGTGCAGGTCCAGATCGCGCTCGAACGCGGCTACGAGGCACGGCGCGAGTTTGACGCGCGCTACCGCACGCTGATGGCGAATGTGCGCGACCCGGTGGTTTTCATCACCGTCGCCGAGGGGCGCATCCGCGATCTCAACAACCTTGCCGCCGCCGTGCTTGGCGCCAGCCGTGACGAGCTGATCGGCGCCGCCTTCGCCCAGGAATTCAAGGACCGCCGCCGCGGCGAGTTCGTCGAGAGTCTGCTAAACCTCGCCATTGCCGACAGCACATCCGGCATCGCGGTTCAGACGCGGCGCTCGCGCAGACGCGTCGTGCTGCACCCCGGCGTGTTCCGCGCGGGTGGCGAGCGCATGCTGCTCTGCCGCATCGAGACCGAAGAGGCCGGGAGTCCTGTTGCCGACAACTTCTCACAAAACCTCACCGCGCTTTTCGAGGGCGCGCCGGATGCCATGGCGTTCACCGACCCGAAAGGCATCATCGAAAGCGCCAACGATGCCTTCCTTGACCTCGCGGGCGCCACCTACCCCGCCGATGTCAAGGGCCGCAGTCTGGCCGACTACCTTGCCCGCGGGCAGATCGACCTCGGCGTTCTGATCGAGAATGCTACCCGTTCGGGGCAGATGCGGCTCTACTCCACCAGGATGACAAACGAATTCGGCACTGTCTTGCCGGTGGAGATTTCCGCGACCTACCTCAACCACCGTGCCACGCCCTCCATCGGGTTCGTGATCCGCGACGCCGGGCGGCTTGAGGCGCTGCGCCGATCGAATGCTCCTCAGGAGGGCGAACCGAGCCCCTCCTACAACGTCGCCGAACTGGTGGGCTCGGCCACGTTGAAGGAGATCGTCGCGGAAACCGCCGATGTGGTCGAGAAGATCTGCATCGAAACCGCCGTCGAATTGACACGCAACAACCGCGTCGCCGCCGCCGAGATGCTGGGCCTGTCGCGCCAGAGCCTCTATGTGAAGCTGCATGAGTGTCAGAGAAAACTTACAGAGCGCCCTGCTGCCGCAGCCCGCGGCGGTGCTGACGCTGCTCAAGCCGGTGACCTGGTTTCCGCCGATGTGGGCCTATCTCTGCGGCGCGGTTTCGTCCGGCGCGGCGGTTGACGGACGCTGGGGGCTCGTGGCGCTGGGCGTGCTGCTGGCAGGGCCCATCGTCTGCGGCATGAGCCAGGCGGCGAACGACTGGTGCGACCGACATGTGGACGCCATCAACGAGCCGCACCGCCCCATCCCGTCTGGCCGCATCCCCGGCCGCTGGGGGCTCTGGATCGCGCTCGCCATGTCGGTGCTCGCGCTGGGCGTGGGCTGGCAGCTTGGTCCCTGGGGCTTCGCCGCCACCATCGCAGGCGTGGCCGCCGCCTGGGCCTACTCGGCCGAGCCGGTTCGGCTCAAGCGCTCGGGCTGGTGGGGGCCGGGTCTCGTCGGTCTTTCCTACGAGACTTTGCCCTGGTTCACCGGCGCGGCGGTGCTGGCCGCGGGGCTGCCACCTGGCGAGGTGATCCTCGTGGCGCTGCTCTATGGCATCGGCGCGCACGGCATCATGACGCTCAACGACTTCAAGGCACTGGAAGGCGACCGGCAGACCGGGGTGAACTCGCTGCCGGTCACGCTGGGGCCGGAGCGTGCGGCACGGGTGGCCTGCTGGATCATGACGCTGCCGCAATTGCTGGTGATCGGCCTGCTTCTGCACTGGGACCGCCCCTGGCACGCGCTCGCCGTCGCCGCATTGCTGGCCGGGCAACTGGCCGCAATGCGTCGGCTGATGGACGACCCGCGCGCGCGCGCGCCCTGGTACAACGCCACCGGCGTCACGCTCTATGTCTCGGGCATGATGGTGGCGGCCTTTGCGCTGCGGGGACTGGAGGCATCGCAATGACGCCGCGCGCCGCGCTCTCCTGGCCCGATATCCTGCGGCTCGGCCTCGTGCAGATGTGCCTCGGCGCGATCGTGGTTCTGATGACCTCGACGCTCAATCGCCTGATGGTCGTCGAGCTGGCGCTGCCCGCGGTGCTGCCCGGCTTTCTGGTGGCCCTGCATTACGGCGTCCAGATCACCCGCCCGCACTGGGGCTTCCGTTCCGACACCGCGGGCAACCGCACGCGCTGGATCATCGGCGGCATGGCGGCGCTGGCGGCGGGCGGCTTCGGCGCGGCGCTTGCCATCGGCGTGCTGGAGCAGCACTTCGCCGCAGGGCTCGCGCTTTCGGTCCTGTGCTACGGGTTGATCGGGCTCGGCGTCGGTGCCTCGGGCACCTCTCTCCTGGCGCTGCTTGCCACCGCCACCGCACCCGAGCGGCGCGCGGCGGCGGCGATGACCACCTGGCTGATGATGATCGGCGGCATCGCGCTGACCGCTATGGGGGTCGGCGCACTGCTCGACCCCTACAGCCATGCGCTCCTGCTGCGCATCGTGGCGGGTGTGGCGCTGGGCGCGCTGGGGCTCACCGTGCTCGCGGTGCGCGGCATCGAGGCGCGGGTGGCCGGGGCACCCCAACCGGACCCCGAGGCGATGCTCTTCCGGCACGGCATCGCCGAGATCTGGGCGGAGCGGAAGGCACGCCATTTCACGCTCTTCGTGTTCCTGTCGATGACCGCCTATTTCATGCAGGAGCTGATCATGGAGCCCTTCGCGGGCCTCGTCTTCGGCTTCACGCCCGGTCAATCGACCACGCTCTCGGGGGCGCAGAACGGCGGCGTGTTCCTCGGCATGGTGGCGGTGGGGCTGCTGGCGAGCGGGCTGCGCATCGGCAGCCTGCGCACGTGGGTGGTGCTGGGCTGCCTCGGCTCGGCGTCGGCATTGCTGCTTATCGGAGCGGCGGGGCAGGCACATGCAACGGCACTGCTGATGCCCGCGGTCGTCGGGCTCGGGTTCTTCAACGGCATCTTCGCGGTGGCCGCCATCGGCGCGATGATGGCGCTGGCGGGAGAGGGTCGGGCGGCGCGCGAGGGCACGCGCATGGGGCTCTGGGGCGCAGCACAGGCCATGGCGGCGGGGTTCGGCGGCCTGATGGGTGCGGCGCTGGCCGATCTGGCGCGCAGCACGATGGGCGCCGACGCGCCCGCCTTCGCGGCGGTCTTCGGCTTCGAGGCCGCGCTCTTCGCATTGTCGGCGCTGGTAGCGCTTCGGGTGATCGCACACGTGCCGCGGCGCGCGGCGCAGACGCCCGTGCCGGGGGAATGAACGATGTATGACGTTGTGGTGGTTGGTGGCGGACCCTCGGGATCGACGGCGGCCGAGGATCTCGCGCGCTCGGGGCGCAACGTGGCCCTGCTTGACCGCGCAGGGCGCATAAAGCCCTGCGGTGGCGCGATCCCGCCGCGTCTGATCGCCGATTTCGACATCCCGGATGCGCAGATCGTCGCGCGCGTCACCACGGCGCGGATGATCTCTCCCAGCGGACGCCGCGTGGACATTCCCATCGAGAACGGCTTCGTCGGGATGGTGGACCGCGAGCATTTCGACGAGTTCCTGCGCGCGCGCGCCGCCTCGGCGGGGGCCGCGCGCATCACCGGCACGTTCCTGCGCATCGAGCGTGGCGGTCCGACGCCCTCGGTCATCTACCGCGACAAGATGAGCGGCGAAGAGCGTGCCCTGCCCACCCGGCTGATCATTGGCGCGGATGGCGCGCGCTCGAATGTGGCGCGCACCGAAGTGCCGGGCGGTGACCGCATTCCCTATGTGATCGCCTATCACGAGATCATCGCGGCCCCGAATGCCGTGGGCAGCTATGACCCGGCACGCTGCGATGTGGTCTACGACGGGCGCATTTCGCCCGATTTCTACGGCTGGGTGTTCCCGCACGGAGAGTCTGCAAGCGTGGGCATGGGCTCGATGGTCAAGGGTGTGGACCTCAAGCAGGCGACCGCCGATCTGCGCGCCGCCAGCGGCCTGAGCGACTGCGAGACGCTCCGGCGCGAGGGCGCGCCGATTCCGCTGAAGCCGCTGGCGCGCTGGGACAACGGGCGCGATGTGGTATTGGCGGGCGATGCCGCGGGGGTGGTGGCCCCCTCCTCGGGCGAGGGCATCTTTTATGCCATGGTCGGGGGGCGCGTTGCGGCCACCGCCGCGGCGGCCTGCCTCGCCTCTGGGCGCGCGCGCGACCTGCGCCTCGCGCGGCAGCTTTTCATGCGTGAGCACAAGACAGTGTTCCGCGTACTGGGCGCGATGCAGGATGCCTATTACCGCTCCGACGAGCGGCGCGAACGTTTCGTCTCGCTCTGCCACGACATCGACGTGCAGCGGCTGACCTTCGAGGCCTACATGAACAAGAGGCTGGTCAGGGCCCGCCCGCTCGCGCATCTCAAGATCGGGCTGAAGAACCTCGCGCATCTGTGGCGCCTGGTACCGCCTGCCTATACCTGAGGCGCAAGCCACCCGCAGCACCACAAAAGGCAGAACGCCGCACGCCGGGGTTTCCCCGCGGGTGCGGCGCCTGTCCTGTCGCCAACAGGATGGGGCCAGGGAACAGGGGCCCCTTTTCCGGCATCCCGAACAGGGGGGCGCCGAAGGCGGCAAGCACCGGGCGGCCCCGACCGGGCCGTCCGGCGCCCTAATTGTAGACCGGCGTGCCGCTTGTCGTGGCAAGCTCCGGCCAGTCACCGATCACATTGGTGCCCTGCAAGGGCTTCTGCTGGCCCTTGTGGCAGGTCATGCAGGCCACCTTGGGCGCATCGCCCGCCACCGGACCCAGCCGCTCGGGCGGCAGAAGTTCGGCCAGCGGCACCAGATACGTGTTGTTGAGTTCCTGGACCATCTGGATGCCCAGCGTCGCGGTGGACCACTGCGGGGTCACCTGGCCCGGGTCGTAGAAGGCGCGCGAGCTGTGGCAAAGCAGGCAGTTCACCCCCAGCGAATTGCTGATGTAGTTCATCAGCGAATAGGTGCGCTCTGCGTGCTGTATGAGCGGGTCGCCGGGCTGGTTCGCCACGCGGCTCTCCAAGTCGTGCACCTTGATCGTCTCGCCGTCGAGCAGATACTTCTCCAGCGCGTCCGAGGGCAGCGATGTGAACTGGCTGACCGGCGTCACCCGGTTCTGGTTCGCGGCCCAACCCGCGGCGGCCTCGTTCACTGCACCGGTCTTGAACCAGGTGCCCGAGGGCACCGGCTCGCCCCGGTGGCAGGTGTAGCAGGTCACCCCCACCTCGGCCTGCGCATTGACATGGCCGCTCCAGGTCTCGTTGATCTCTCGGGTCATGACGATCATCCGCCGCGCCACCAGCGTCTGATAGGTCTCCTCGCCCGCCAGCAGGTCGGGAATGCCGGTCCATGCCTGCATCGCCGCGATCAGCCGGTCGTAGTTCTCGACCGTCAGATCGGCGAGCAGCGGCTCGGCGTCCGGGTAGGCATCGCCCGCCCGCTGCGCGCCTGCCGCCGGCACCACGGGCGCCGAGGTGGTCGCCGCGAACCGGGCGATGTCGGGATAGGGTTTCGCGAGATCCGCCTTGAACTCGGGGATCGACATGCCCGTGCCGCGCGGCCCGGTCTGCATGCTGTCGGTGGCAAAGGGCTGCCCCAACATCACCAGCGTCGTCGCTACTACAACCGCGCCCCCCACAACCCCGATCAGGATGCCGGGACCGTAGATGTCCTTGGGGTTGTCCTTGCTCCAGCGTGTCAGCCAGTCGAACATGGCTCAGCCCTCCTTGCCGATGAAGGATTCGTAGGACTGGTAATCCCCGTATCCGTAGGAGCCGTCATAGGCCGGGGCAAAGTTGTGCTCCTGCGCCCAGATGAACCAGTTGTCTACCACGGTGCCGGTCAGCAGGATGCCGATGCCCCCGGTGATGGGAGTGAGCACCGCAAACCACCAGGCCCAACGGTGGATGCCCTCCATGGTGGCGTTGAACCCCATGGTCCAGCGCCAGAACAGCGCCGCCCGCTCGCTCGCCGTGCCGCGGTCATAGATCTGCTCCAGCTCACGGTCGCCGCCGAAGCGGGTGACAGCCAGGATCGTGGCGCCGTGCATGGCGAAGAGCAGCACCGAGCCATAGAGGAACACGATCGAAAGGCAGTGGAACGGGTTGTAGTAGAGGTTGCCGTAGCGGATCGAGAAGGCCGTGGTCCAGTCGAGATGCGGGAAGATGCCATAGGGCACCGCCTCGGACCACGAACCCATCAGGATCGGGCGGAAAAGGCCCAGCACCAGGAAGAGCCAGATCGCGCTGGCAAAAGCCCAGGCGACATGCTTGCCCATCTTGTGCTCGGCAGCCAGCAGGTAGGTGCGCAGCCACCAGGTCAGCACCGAGACCAGCAGGAAGACCGAGCTGATGATGTACCATCCGCCCTGATCGAGCGGCGGGATGCGCAGCCCCCATTCCGGGCCCGGCGGCTCCAGCGCCAGCCAGAAGAACTGGCGCAGGAATTCCGGGATCGACCAGCCAACCTGGGCCAGCATGTTGAGCCCGACGATGTTGAGCCACAGCACCCCGCAGAAGAGGCTGACAACGCCCGTCCAGCCCAGATAGACGGGGCCAAGCTGGGCGTTGCCGATCCAGCCGATCAGGTTGGAGAAGCCCGGCGTGCCGATACGCTCCCGCGCGGACAGGCCGCTGTCGTCCATGCCCAGTTCCGCCGGACCGCGCACCTGCACCTGCGTGAATATGTTCTGATATTCAGCCATCGCTCACATCCCCACCTGAGAGGGCCAGATCGGCAGTTCGAGCCACCAGTTCCACCATTCGGGCCAGCCCTTGGTCCAGACGGGCCCCGAGATGATTATGCACACCGCCGAGAAGAAGACGGCGTTGATCGCCAGCAGAAAGCCCAGCCGGTGAATGCCCAGCGTGCCCACCGAATAGCCGATGAAATCGCGGAAGAAGGTGTCTTCGTGATCGGGTGTCTTGGCGGTCTCGCCCTTCTCGGGGTTCGCCGCCGAGAGGATCAGCCCGCCATGCAGCGCCAGCGCCAGCGTGGTGGTGAAGAACAGCGTCACCGCCAGCATGTGTGCCGGGTTGTAGTGGAAATGCAGGTAGGCGTAGCCGGTGTTGCTGACCCAGTCGAGGTGACTGAAGATGCCATAGGGAAATCCGTGCCCCCAGGCGCCCATCAGCAGCGGGCGGAAGATCACCAGCGTGACATAGGCAAGGATCGCGAAGCTGAAGGCGAAGGGCACATGATAGCCGATCCCCAGCTTGCGGGCGATCTCGACCTCGCGCAGCGCCCAGGAAATGAAGGCTCCCGTCGCGCAGATGGTGATGATCTGCCACAACCCGCCCTCCATCAGGGGGGCCATGCCGAGACCGTATTTCAGGTCGGGCGGCGCGATGTTGATGAGCCAGGGGTTGAAGGTGCCCTGCTGCGAGGCCCCCCAGAAGATCAGGATCGTTCCGAGAAGGGCGAAAAAGGCTGTCGTGACCCCGAAGAAGCCCACGTAGAAGGGCCCCACCCAGAAGTCGAACAGGTCGCCGCCGATCAGCGTCCCACCGCGGACGCGATACTTTCTTTCGAAGCTGAGCAACGCCATCTTCTGTCTCCGCGTTTGGCGGCCGGTCCCGTCCAGACGTCAAGCCGTCGTGTTGTCGATCCGCCGCGGGCAAGGCTCTCGCGCCCTGCCCGCGGCGCTTGCGTGTGCACTTCGCACCGGTTGCACGCAACGCGCGGCAGGGGCTTAGCCGCCCGCCGCCTTCTGCGCCGCGATCTCGAGCCAGTTGAAGTGATCCGTGCTGAGCAGGACGAGATGAATCATCACCGCCAGCAGGAAGAGGAAGACGCCCTGTGCGACGAACACACGGCGCGGATCGAAAATCAGCCAGATCTTGTAGAACTTTGCCATTTCTCGATCCCCCTCAGAGCCACGGACGCCAGATGTACACCGCCAGATGAGCGATGATGGCCACGGCTGTGAACAGCCAGAGCCCGCTCATGTAGACGGAGTGCAACTCTTGCGCCTGCTCGTCCGTAAGACCTGTGAAGGACAGGTCCGATTTATCAGCCATGAACTTTCCTCCGGAAGGTTATGCTGACGCCGCGAACCCCGCGGCCGGGTCCTTCGGGGCGCGAGATGCGTCCCTCCGGTCTCTGTCCGCCCGGATGGGCAGGCAGTCGCGTATCTCGGCCACCGCGCATCGCGCTCAGGCCGAGAAGATGAGTGGCGTGATCCGGTCCGCCTCGGCCCAGGCCCGGGCCAGCGGGCCATGCAGCAGCAGCGTCTGCCTGCGGACCACGTCGATGAGCCAGCCCACCGTGGCGAAGGGGATCGCCATGACGAAGATCAGCCCGAAGTAGAACATGAACTCCGCGCTTCGGCGGGTGTGCGGGCGGGCACGCGGCCCGTCGGAGGTGAAGTCAGCCATGGGTGGGTTCCTCCTGTGATATCGGTGCGGCGCGGGCGTTTCCCGGGCCCAGCGCCTGAACGGTGTGCAGATCGACGCATTCCTCGCCGCGGGCGAGCGCCGCGCGTTCGGCGGCATCGCGCAGCGACTTCGCGGCCGAGATCCGGGTCAGCACCGGGTGGCTGGCGACGATGCGCTCCAGTTCCGCCGTCGCCTCCGGCTCCCAGGGCATGTCGCGCCGCAGCCGGGTGGGCGTCGCCTCGGCGGCGTCGAGCGACGCGCCAAGCGGCAGGATATGGAAGAGCGCGTCGAAGAGCCCGTTGCAGACCTCCTGCAACAGCCACACCGCGCCGGCATAGCCCATCATCGGCGTGCCGGTGGCGCGCCGGATGGCCGCGCCGGGGAAGCTTGCCGGGATGAAGGCGGGCTTCGGGCCGAACCCCGCGCTCATCTCGGCGAGATACATCTTCTCGTTGATCGAGCCCATCACCACCAGCGGCCGGTGGCGCACGATCAGCGCCCGCACCTCGTTGTTGTTGGTCTTCGCGCCGGCCACCCGCGCCACGGCGAAGGCGCAGGGCAGGCCCAGATCGTCTTCGAGATAGTGGCGGATGCCGCGCGCATGGGTCTCGTTCGCCACGATGCCGAAATTCGCGGTGGCGAAGAAATCCTGCGTGACCGAGCGCCAGAGATCCCACAGCGGCTTCAGCGTGGAATGCTTCTCGCGTTCGATGAAGGGTTCCGGGTCCAGCCCCAGCATATCGCCCAGGGTGCGCAGGAAACGCGTGGTGGAGTCCATCCCGATGGGGGCTTGCAGATACGGCTTGCCCAGAACCTCGGCCAGACCGCGGCCGAATTCGCGATACATCACGATATTGGCGTCGGCGTTGACCAGGTTGCGCATCTCGGCCAGATGCGCGCCCAGCGGCATCACCATGTTGACCTCGGCCCCGATGCCTTCTACCAGGCGGCGGATTTCATGCAGATCCGAGGGCATGTTGAACGTGCCATACATCGGCCCGAGGATGTTGACGCGGGGCCTGGCCCCCTCCTCGCGCTTCTTCTCGGGCGGCATGCGGCCCTTGGTCATGCCGAATTCGGTGAAGATCCAGGTCATCGCCCGGTCCGCCGACTGCCATTGATCCTCGTCGATGGTGCGCGGCAGGAACCGCTGGATGTTGGTGCCCTGTGGCGTGACGCCGCCGCCGATCATCTCGGCGATCGAGCCGGTCACGACCACCGCCGGCAGCGCCGGGTCGAGCGTGCCCCAGGCGCGTTTCATCGCCTCTTCGGTTCCCGAACCCATCTCGCCCTCGCCCAGCCCCGTCACCACGATGGGCAACTCGTGCGGCGGCAGCCCGTCGGTGTAATGCAGCACGCTGGTGACCGGCAGGTTCTCGCAGCCCACCGGCCCGTCGATCACCACCTGCAATCCCTTGACGGCGCAAAACGCATAGACGGCTCCCCAGTAGCCGCCCGCGCGATCATGATCCTGGATCAGCATCGGCCTGCCCTCCGCCCGGGATATGCGCCCTGCCCCGGCATCAGATCATCTCCTCCGCCTTGGCCGCGCGCGCGGCCTTGTCGAGCTTCTTCTGGTGCAGCGCCCGGAAATCGGGCCGCAGGTTCGGGTCGCCCTCCCAGATGCCGGCCGTGTCGCCGCGGCCAACCCCCTCGAAGAAATCCTTCATCCGGTCCATCCGGGCCTTGCCCGCGATCGCCGCGTTCACCACCTCGGCCAGCGAGCCGGCGCCGGCGGGCCCCATCAACGGCCGCGCCGAGATCAGGTTGGTGAAGTAAAGCGCCGGCGTGCCCCGCTCCTTCGCCTTCTGCACCACCGGCGTGGTGCCGATGGCAAGGTCCGGCTCCAGCGCTTCCATCGCGGCGCAATCATCCTCCAGCGAGGCGCGGAATTTCACCGTCACGCCCCGCGCCGCCAGCCATTCGGCATCCGCAGCCGACCACGGCGTCTTCGGGCAGGCGGTGCCGACATAGGGCACCTCTGCCCCGCTCTCGATCAGCAGCCGCGCGACCAGCAACTCACTGCCCTCGTAGCCCGAGAGGGTGATGCGCCCCTTAACCGGGCAGCCCGCCAGCGCCCCTCTGATCGCGGGCAGCACGGCGTTCTGCGCCGCCGCCACCTTGTCCGCGGCGATGCCATAGGCCGCGCCCACCGCGGCGAGCCAGGCCGCCGTGCCATCATGACCAACCGGCGCACTGCCGATCACCGTGCGCCCCGCGGCCTGGAACTCGCGCACTGCCGCCGTGTAGAAGGGATGGATCGCGGCACAGACCCCGGCATCGAGGGCGGCGTAAAGCTCGCGCCACTCGCGGCAGGGCACCACCGGCCCCGCGCCCAGCCCCATGGGGGCCAGCATCTGCCCGATCATCACCGGATCGGCAGGAAACATCTCGCCCAGCAGCGCCACCATGGGCCTGTCGGCGCGCCCGCCCTCGGGGGCAGCCACCGGGCCCGCGGCAATCTCCTCGCGGGCATAGGCCAGCATGGCGCCCGCCAGCACGTCCTTCGCCTCGGCGTGGGTGGGGATGCCGAAGCCCGGCACGTCGATGCCGACGATGCGCACGCCGTTGATCTCGCGCGGCAGAAGCCGCAGCGGCACGCCGCTTGCGGTCGGCACGCAGAGGTTGGTGACCACGATCGCGTCATAGCGCGCGGGGTCGGCCATCTCGTGCACCGCCTCGCGGATGTCCTCGAAGAGCTTGCCGGTGACCAGCGTCTCGGAGTTGAACGGCACATAGCCGACCGAACGCCGCGCCCCGTAGAAATGGCTCACGAAGGTCAGGCCATAGACGCAGCAGGCCGAGCCCGAGAGCATAGTCGCCACCCGCCGCATCCGAAGCCCCACACGCAGGCTGCCGAAGGCGGGGCACATGCTCTGCGGCTGGTCATGCGGGCCTTGTGGATAATCCGCGGCGTAGCGGTCGAGCACGTCCGACTTGCCCGCCGCCCGTGCCGCACGCGCCATCTCTCCCGCACCCGCGTGACAACCCGTACCGTTTCCACCATTCGCGCCCGGAGCATCGCCCGGGGTCTCCCGGACCTCGGGCGCGATCACCTCGGCACCGTGTGCGTCGTCGTAGCGGACTTCCCCGGTCATTCTGCACGCACCTCCCGAGCAGGGAAGCGCCCGTCCTCGATAAGCCGCGCCAGCACCGCCCGGGTCAGCACCTCCAGCCGGTCGAGCACCGGAACGACCGCAGCATATTCCGCAGTGTCAGGACTCGTCATAGACCACCTCCAGACTCGGCTTCGGCGCGGCGTTCTTGCCACGCATGTCGGTGTCGGTGGCGGGCTCCAGCACGATGTCCCCGCCCGTGTCCTTGCTGTCGAAGAGCGCCAGCAGCCCGTCCTGATCGAGCGGCGAGGGGCGGACCGGGGGCGCATCGCCGACGTTACCCGCGAGTTCGGCGAACAGCGCGCCCCAGGGCCCGGCAGCGGTGCCGACGATCTGGTAGTTGGCCGATTTCTTGCGCAGGTCTTCGTCCGCCGGGATCGCCGCCAGCACCGGAATATCCACCGCCCTGGCGAAGGCCTGCGCCTCGCCGGAATGATCGTCCTTGTTGATGACCAGACCGGCCACACCCACATTGCCGCCCAGCTTGCGGAAATATTCCACCGCCGAGCAGACGTTGTTGGCGACATAGAGCGACTGCAGGTCGTTCGAGGCCACCAGAATGACCTTCTGCGCCATGTCGCGCGCGATCGGCAGCCCGAAGCCACCACACACCACATCGCCCAGGAAATCGAGCAGCACGAAATCGAAATCCCAGTCGTGGAAGCCCAGCTTCTCCAGCAGCTCGAACCCGTGGATGATGCCACGCCCGCCGCAGCCGCGGCCCACCTCCGGCCCGCCGAGCTCCATGGCGAAGACGCCGCCGCGCTTGAAGCAGACGTCGCCGATCTTCACCTCCTCGCCCGCCAGCTTCTTCCTGGCCGAGGTCTCGATGATGGTGGGGCAGGCCTTGCCGCCGAACAGAAGCGACGTGGTATCCGATTTCGGGTCACAGCCGATCAGCAGCACGCGCTTGCCCATCTCGGCCATCATGTGGCTGAGGTTGGCCAGCGTGAAGCTCTTGCCGATGCCGCCCTTGCCGTAGATCGCGATGATCTGCGTCTTCTTGGTCGGCTCGGCGGCGACCACATCGGCGAGGTCCTCGCTCGCCTCGTCGCGCAGGCGTTGGGCGAAGTCGCTCAGGTTCGGCACATCGTCCTTCATGCGGCGTCCTTCCAGTCGAGGATCATCTTCAGGCAGGCCGGATCGCCAAAGGCGGTCTCGTAGGCCGCGGGCGCGTCAGCCGCCGCAGCCCGGTGCGTGATGAGCCCGCCGAGCGAGAGCGCTCCGCATTCGATCAGCATCCGCGTCACGGCGAGATCGTCTTGCGTCCACTCCGCGGCGATGCGCAGCCGCGCCTCCTTCATGAAGGCGGGCGGGAAAGCGAAGGAGAGCGGCGCGGTATAGAAGCCCGCGAGAACGATCTCGCCACCCTTGGCGATGCGGCCCACCATCGTGTCGAGCAGCCCGCCATTGCCCGAGGCGTCGTAGATCGCCCGATAGTCGCGGCGCGGGTCGGCTTCGGGGTCGATCACCGCGTAACCCTGCGCGCCGCCGCGCCGCGCCGGGTCTATCTCCCAGACCACGGGCGCGGGTGCGCCGGAGGCGAGCGTAAGCCGCGCCAGAAGCCGCCCGAGCACGCCATGCCCGACGATCAGCTCGGGCACCGCCGTGCGCAGCCCGGCCATCGCGTGCCGTGCTGTGGCGGCAAGGGCCAGCAATGCCCCCTCGGCCCCCAGCGCCGGATCGACGCGCGTCACCCGCTCCGCCGCAGTCACGACACGGCGCGCGGAACCGCCGAAGAGCCCGCGTGCCCCCTCGAAGCAATCCGCGCCGGGCACGAATACGGTGTCACCGACGCGGTAGCCCGTTCCCGGTCCGGCCTCGATCACTTCACCCACGGCCTCGTAGCCCGGGACCAGCGGATAGCCCATGCCCGGAAAGGGCGGCATGGTCCCCGACCAGAAGAGTTTCTCGGTGCCGGTGGAAATGCCCGAATGGGCGATCTCGACCACCAGATCGCCCCGCCCCGGCGCCTTCAACGCCAGGGTCCGCACCTCGAGGTCTCTCGGACCCTTCAGCAGGACGGCGGCGGTTTCCATTGTCGGCCCCCCTATCGCATCGCCTTGGCAGACTCACCCGGCGGATGCCTTGTTGCGTGTCAGTTTAGACTGACACATATTTCTGTCAACTCTACCTTACATTATTTCTGTCATCCAGGTCGCCGCGCCACCAGCGCCGAGGTCACATAAGGCCGCGGTGCATGCGGGATTCCGATCTCCGAGAAACCCGCCGCACGGCAGAGCCCGGCGATCTCGGCAGCCGACCGTGTGCGCCCGGTGCGCATCGCCAGGGTGTAGAAGGCGTAATAGACGTCTCCCGCGCGCTCGGGCCGGTCGCCACCTGCCATCGGCTCGGCCACGATCAGCCGCCCGCCGGGCGGCAGCGCCGCGAAAACCGCTCGCAGAAGCGCCGCGACCGTATCGTCGCCGTGGTCGTAGAGCACCCGCACCAGCGACACCGCATCAGCCCCGCGTGGCAGCGGATCGTCGCGGAACGAGCCCGGGTGCAGCGTCATCCGACCTAAGAGACCGGCCCCGGACAGCCGCCGGGCCGCCTGCGGCAATACCTCGGGCAGATCGAAGAGCGTCAGCACCATGTCCGGCGCGCGCGCCGCCACCGCCTGCAGAAATGCACCGCTGCCGCCGCCTACATCCATAAGGTGACGGATGCCGCGCAGGCTGACCATCGCCAGCACATCCTCGGCCACCAGCGCCTGACTGTCGGCCATCAGGGCCGAGTAGCGCGCCGCAAGCTCCGGGTCGATGCTGCCACGCGCGCCCAAGACATAAGGCCAGAAACCGGCCAGTTCGGTCTCCGCCTCGCCACGCAGCAGCGCCAGCGGATCGGCCATGTCGCGGTAGAAAGCCCCATGATGGCGGATCATCGCCTGCAGCCCCGGCACGCCTGCCAGCGCCGCACCGCGTGCCGCCAGCGCATAACAGCCGTCGCGCCGGCGCCGGAACAACCCCAGCGCCGCGCCAGCCTGCAACAGCAGCGCCATGCGCCCCGGCGCCAGCCCCGTGCCCTGTGCCAGTTCGGCGGGCGCGCGCGGGCCCTCCATCAGCCGCTCGGGCAGGCGCAACTCGACGATCGCGGCCAGCGCCTGCGACTGCACGAAGCCCGCCACGATGTCGAAGAGCGCCGCCCCCTCGCGGCTCACCAGCCCGCGGGTCAGCGGAAAGCGCGCCGCCCAGGCCTGAAAGCCCGGGCGCGCGATCAGCCGGTTGAGCCAGCCCTGCGGCGACCGGGCGGCGGGCGGCTCTGCCGCCACGGCCACGGCCTCAAACCTTCAGCCCGGCATGCCCAACGGGCGTCAGCCGCTCGGCCTGCAGGCGCACCATCTGCGCCAGCATCGCCTCGCCCGGACAGGAGGGGATCGAGGCGATCGCCCCGGCCAGAATATCCTCCAGCCAGCGGATCGCCCCCTCGACGCCATGCACCGCCACGGCATTGGGCCGCCCGTGCTGCGCATCCTGACCGGCGGGCTTGCCAGTCTGCGCGCTGTCGAGCAGGCAGTCCTTCAGATCGTCGGCCACCTGGAAGGCGGTGCCGATACGCTCGCCCAGTTCCTCCCAAG
>PHEG01000262.1 GCA_002842835.1 Alphaproteobacteria bacterium HGW-Alphaproteobacteria-2
AGCCTGGCCGAGTGCGCTGCGCACCGTCTCCAGCGCCTCGATCATCACCGGATCGGCGATCTCCAGAGTCTCCGAGCCGTCGCCGTCCGGTGCATAGAGCGCAGGCTGCGCACCAGGGTTGAGCCGCTCCACTGCCGGTAGCGACCAATGGGCAAGCGGCGTCTCGGCGCTGTCGCAGATGGTGAGCGTGGCGTCGCCGAAGAACACAAAAACGGCGCGCCGCTGCGCGTCCGGCGCCGCGCTCCAGAGCGCTTCGGCCTCCAACCGCTCGTATTGCCTGAGCGCGGTCATGCCCGACGCCCCGCCCCGCTGCCCCATGTCGTTGCGGGCACGATAGCTGACCGCCGGGCGCTTCACAACGTCGCGCCCGGTGCTTCGCACCATTGCGCCTTGAAAAGCAGTCCGATTCGGAGCATTTAACCTGCGCCCCGAAAGGGCACGGCGAAAATTACAACGGAGTGACCATGGCCAAGGAAGAGATGCTCGAATTTCCTGGCGTCGTGAAGGAACTCCTGCCCAATGCGACGTTCCGGGTCGAGCTCGAAAACGGCCATGAGATCATCGCACATACGGCGGGCAAGATGCGCAAGAACCGCATCCGTGTTCTGGCAGGCGACAAGGTGCAGGTAGAAATGACGCCCTACGACCTGACGAAGGGGCGCATCAACTATCGCTTCAAGTAGGTGCGGCTGGTCCTCGCCTCGGCGAGCCCGCGGCGGCGCGAGTTGTTGGCGCAGATCGGACTGCGACCCGATGCCATACGGCCCGCTGCGATCGATGAAACCCCCCGCAAGGGCGAGTTGCCGCGCCCCTATTGTATTCGCATGGCGCGCGAGAAGGCGTTGGCGGTGGCTGCGGAGCCGGGTGAGTTGGTGCTGGCCGCCGACACCACCGTGGCTGCGGGGCGGCGCATCCTGGGTCAGCCCGAAGATGCCGGACAGGCCGCCGCCTTCCTGCGGCTGCTCTCGGGGCGGCGGCACCGGGTGATCACCGCGGTGGCGGTCTGTGGCAACGGGCGGCTATGGCAGCGGGCGGTGGAAACGCAGGTGAAGATGAAACGCCTCGGCGAGCGCGAGATCACCGCCTACATCGCAACTGGCGACTGGCAGGGCAAGGCTGGCGGCTACGCCATCCAGGGCCCGGCGGGTGTCTTCATCCCCTGGATTTCGGGTTCCTACAGCGCTGTCGTCGGCCTGCCGCTGGCCGAAACGGCGGGGCTCCTGCGCGCTGCGGGCTGGCCAATGCCCGGCGAGCGCGGCACATGAAGGGGCGGGCGGTACTCTGCGGGCAGATCGCGGGACGCGGCGCTGCGGCGCTGATGGTGGACGGGCGGCTCGAGGACATCCTCTTCGACCCGGCAGATGCGGCGACCGCCCCCGGCGCGATCCATGCCGCGCTGGCCGAGCGCCCGCTCAAGGGGCAGGGAGGCGCCATTCTGCGGCTTGGCGGTGGTGCGCGCGGTTTCCTGCGGCAGGGCGCCGGGCTGCGCCCCGGGACACGGCTTCTCGTGCAGGTTGCGACCCACGCCGAGCCGGGCAAGGCTGTGCCCGTTTCCGACCGGCTGCTCTTCAAGGGAGCGCTGGCGATCCTCACGCCCGGCGCGCCGGGGGTCAACCTCGCGCGCAGCGTCAGGGACGCCGACAGGCGCGCGGCGCTCACCGAACTGGGCAGCACGGCCATGGCGGGTGCTCCGCCCGGCTGGGGGCTGATCCTGCGCAGCGCCGCAGAGAATGCGGCGGACGGCGCGCTACGGGCCGAGATAGCCGCGTTGCGTGCCGAAGCCGAGGCCCTCCTCGCCGTCGCATCTGCAGAGCCCGCCTGCCTGCGTCCCGCGTCCGACGCAGCCACCGGCGCACGCATCGACTGGGCCGCGCCGCCACCCGGGATCTTCTCGCACGAACCTGCGTCCTTCGCCGCCGCGGGCGTGGCCGAAACACTTGCCGAACTCACCGCACCCTGCACGCCGCTCGCGGGGAACGCGAGCCTCTGCGTGGAGGCCACGCGCGCGCTCGTGGCCTGCGACGTGAACACCGGTCCCGACACCTCGCCCGCCGCCGGGCTCAAGGCCAATCTCGCCGCCATCACCGAATTGCCCCGGCAACTGCGGCTGCGCGGGCTCGGTGGACAGATCGTGGTTGATCCCGCGCCGATGCCCAAGAAGGACCGCCGTACGCTCGAGCAGGCGCTCGCCCGCGCGCTGCGCAGCGATCCGGTCGAGACCGCCTTCGCGGGCTGGACGCCGCTTGGCCACATGGAACTCACGCGCAAGCGCGCGCGCGAACCGCTGGCCTCGGTTCTGGCCGAGGTGCCGGCGCGATGAGATGCCCGGTGTGCAGCAAACCCGCCGTGGCGCGCTACCGCCCGTTCTGTTCGCGCCGCTGCGCCGATGTGGACCTTGGCCGCTGGCTGACCGGCGCGCACGTCGTCGCCACCGAAGAGACACCCGGAGAGGATGACGCCCCTCCGGGAAACGACGATGCAACCCCTCGCGACTGAAGGGAGTTGTGCTGCATTTCGGCTCTGGACAGGACTGCGCCGCTGTCCTAGTAAGCCCGGGCTTCGCGCTGCGGCGCAAGGCCGCGTGCCCGGGTAGCTCAGTGGTAGAGCAGTGGACTGAAAATCCTCGTGTCGGTGGTTCGACTCCGCCCCCGGGCACCAAAG
>PHEG01000263.1 GCA_002842835.1 Alphaproteobacteria bacterium HGW-Alphaproteobacteria-2
GCCGGTGCGGCGGATTTTCCGCTGCAGCTGCAGGATGCCGTAGAGCAGCGCCTCGGCAGTGGGCGGGCAGCCCGGCACGTAGATGTCCACCGGCACGATTCTGTCACAGCCGCGCACCACCGAATAGCTGTAGTGGTAATAGCCCCCGCCATTGGCGCAGGAGCCCATCGAAATCACATAGCGCGGCTCTGGCATCTGGTCGTAGACCTTGCGCAGCGCCGGTGCCATCTTGTTGGTCAGCGTGCCGGCCACGATCATCACGTCCGACTGCCGGGGCGAAGCGCGCGGAGCAAAGCCGAAGCGCTCCGCATCGTAGCGCGGCATGGCGACATGCATCATCTCGACGGCGCAGCAGGCGAGGCCGAAGGTCATCCAGTGCAGGCTGCCGGTGCGCGCCCAGTTGACGAGGCCTTCCGTCGATGTGACGAGAAAACCCTTGTCCTGAAGCTCGCGGTTGAGGCCCTGGGTGGCCGCTTCGCGGTCGGGCCCGGCGGTGTTGCCTGTCGCTACTCCCATTCCAGCGCCCCCTTCTTCCATTCATAGGCGAAGCCCACGGTCAGCACCGCAAGGAAGACAATCATCGACCAGAAGGCGGTCATCGAGAGGTCGCCGAAGGCCACCGCCCAGGGGAACAGGAAGGCCACTTCGAGATCGAAGATGATGAAGAGGATCGACACCAGGTAGAAGCGCACGTCGAACTTCATGCGCGCGTCGTCGAAGGCGTTGAAGCCGCATTCGTAGGCGGAAACCTTCTCCGGGTCTGGGTTGGTGGGGGCGACGAGCACTGCGGCGAGGATCAGAACGATCCCCAGCCCGACGGCGACACCCAGAAAGACAAGGATGGGGAGGTATTCCCGGAGCAGATCGTCCACGATGCGTTCCCTGGCTACGGCGGCTGCGATATGCCCCCGGCTTTACCCCCGCCCCCGCAACAGGTCAACCGACGCCGGGGGCCGCAAGCCTCGTATGCGACAGTATACCACGACTACGGCCCCCGGTCGTCTCCCTCGGCAGCCCATGCCGCAGATGTGAGGGCGGAGCGGCTCAGTTTTCGCCGTTTACGGTCCAGCCCTGAACCTCGGCCGCCTTCGCGCGCAGCCAGAGCAGGTCGAACCCGGCAATCAGCCGGTAGCCGCGCGCGAAGAGCGCCTTCGCATGTTCTTCCGACTGCGCGGGACTGCCGAGCGCGATTCCCGCCTTCCGGCAGGCGGCCTCGACCCCCGTCACGGCGGCCTTGAATTCCGGATGGTCAAACTGCCCCGGGATGCCCAGATCGGTCGACAGGTCGAATTGCGCCGGAACGATGATGTCGATCCCCGGCACGGCGCAGATCGCATCGATGTTCTCCACCGCCTCGCGGGTCTCGATCAGCAGACAGCAGACCAGCGCGCCTTCGATCTTCTCGCGGTACTCCAGCAATCCGGTTTTCCAGTGCGAATGGGCTATGAACGGCCCGAAACCGCGGATGCCCGACGGCGGATAATGCAGCGAGGCAACTGCCCGCCGCGCATCCTCGACCGTGCGGATGAGCGGAAAGACGATGCCCTCCGCGCCGAGGTCGAGCGCGCGCTTCACATGCGCCGGGTCGTTCACCGTCACCCGGACCAGCGGTGCGCAGTCACTGCCGGCCGTCGCAGCGATCATCGCATGGGCCGAGGCATGATCGACCGCGCCATGCTCCATGTCGATGATCACCGCATCTGCCCCGGCGGCGGCCATCGCCTGCGTCACGGTGGCCGAGGGGATTGTGCAGATATGACAGGTCAGCCTTCCAGTCGTCTCTTGCAGCTTTTTCTTCAGGCTTGGCATCGAACCAGAAGGCCGCCACCCCCTCGGGTGCCTCGTCGCTTTCCCAGGCCGCCACCAGCCGGTCGATGGTGGCGGCGATCACTTCCGCGTCGATGCGCGGCCCCAGCATCCGCGCGATCCGCTTCGACTCCGCCACCGCACCCGGTGCACAGGCGAGATAGGGCGAGATTTCCTCGTCCACGGCGTCGTCGAGTGCGTCAGCCGCCACGACCCGCGCAAGAAGCCCCAGATCGCGCGCCTCCTCCGCCCCGAAGAGCCGGGCCGACATGAAGACGCGGCGCGCCCGCCCCTCGCCCATGCGCGCGAGCACATACGGCGAGATGGTGGCCGGGATCAGCCCCAGCCGCGCCTCGGTCAGCCCGAAGCGCGCGCCCTGCACCCCCACCGCCACGTCGCACACGCTCATCATGCCGATGCCACCGCCGAAGGCGTTGCCATGCACCCGCCCGATCAGCGGCTGCGGCAGGGTGTTGAGCGCCTGAAGCATCATTGCGAGCTTCGTGGCCTCCGCCCGGCGCTGGTCTGCCGTTGCCCCCATCTGTTCGCGCATCCAGACCAGATCGCCCCCGGCGCAGAAACTCGCCCCCTCGGCGGCCAGCACGACCACGCGAATGCCCGCATCGGCTGCGATACGCGCGGCGGCCTGCGTCAACTCCGCGATCATCTGTGCCGACAGCGCATTGTGCTTTTCCGCCCGCGCGAGCGTGAGCGTCGCCACCCCGCGCGCGTCAACCGCCAGCCGGATCGTCTCCATCACTTCGCCTCCATGCGCATACCCCGCGCCATATCCGCCGCCCGCTCCAGCACGCCCGCGTCGAGCCCGGTATCGTAGCCCAGCGCCGTCAGCCGCGCCTGCACCGCCTCGGTCGCCACGTTGCCAGTGGCTCCCTTCGCGAAGGGGCAGCCTCCGAGCCCGCCTACCGCAGCGTCGAAGACCCGCAATCCCAGCCCCAGCGAGACCTCGATATTGTCGAGCGCCCGCCCGCCCGTGTCGTGATAATGCCCCGCCAGCCGGTCGGCGGGCACCTCGGCCAGCACGGCCTCCAGCATCCTCGCGATGGTCTCAGGCGTGCCGCGCCCGATGGTGTCGCCAAGGCTGATCTCGTAGCAGCCCATGCCGCGCAGCGCCGCCGCGACACGGGCCACGGCCCCAGGCGGCGTCGGCCCGTCATAGGGGCAGTCGGCGACGCAGGAGACATAGCCGCGCACCGGGATGCCTGCCGCCCGCGCCGCCTCGGCCACCGGCTTGAAGCGCTCCAGGCTCTCGGCGATGGAGGCGTTGATGTTGGCGCGGCTGAAGCCCTCCGAGGCCGAGCCGAAGATCGCCACCTCGTCGGCGCGTGCCGCCAGCGCCGCCGCGAGCCCCGTCATGTTCGGCGTGAGCGCGGCATAGCGCACGCCCGGCGCGCGCCGGATGCCCGCCAGCACCGCGCCCGAGTCGGCCATCTGCGGCACCCATTTCGGGCTGACGAAACTCGCCACCTCGATGCGCCGGAACCCCGCCGTCGACAGCAGATCGACAAGCGCGATCTTCTCGGCGGTCGGGATCGCCCGCGCCTCGTTCTGCAACCCGTCGCGCGGGCCGACCTCGAAGATCTCCACCGTCTCGGGCATGGCTGCTTCCTCGTGGCTCAGGCGTCCGGCGCCGGGTAGAAATCTTGCGCGTAAAGCAACGGCTCGCCCGGCCCGGGCAATGACCGGCGAAAGGCTGGGCGCTGCGCGATGCGCACATACCAGTCCGCCAGCGCCGGAAAGGGCTCGATCCGCGCGAAATGCCGCGCCATGTAGACCGCCTGCCCGACGCCCACATCCGCCGCCGAGAACCCGCCGTCGAGCAGATGTGCGCGCCCCGCGAGGCGCCCCGCGATGGCGGCATAGCATTTCTCCAGCCGCTTCGCCTCGAGCCGCATCACCATGGGGCTGCGCATGTGATCCTCGTAGAGCACCAGATGCTGCTGGGTGAGCGCCGCCGCGTGCTGGCTCACCGTCTCGGCAAAATGCAGCCAGATGAGCCAGTCGGCCCGCTCCACATCGCCCGGTGCGCGCCCGAGCCCCGCCTCGGGGAAGCGCTCGCAGAGATACTCGGCGATGGCGCCCGTCTCCCAGATCACCCGCCCGTCGATCTCCAGCGCAGGCACCCGCCCCGCCGGGTTCAGCGCGAGGTACTCCGGCCGCCGCAGCGCCTTGTCGAACGGGTGCAGCACCAGATCGAAATCGAGCCCAAGCTCGTGCATCAGCCACAACGCCCGCATCGAACGGGTCTGCGCGCAATGATGCAGACGGATCACCAGCAGCCCCCGGAGCAGGATTTGATGCCTCCGGCGGGAGTATTTGGCGAACGTTGAAATACACCCATGCCTTCAATGTTCCCGAAATACTCCGGGGTGAATGCGCCGCAGGCGCAGAGGGGCAGCGCCCCTCCAGACCCTATCACCCCCATGCTCACGCCACCGCCTCCGCTGCGGCAAAC
>PHEG01000264.1 GCA_002842835.1 Alphaproteobacteria bacterium HGW-Alphaproteobacteria-2
GCGCAAGCGTCACCAGAAAGCCGTTCGAGGGCTTGAAGGCGAAGATGCCGCGATCCACCGAGGCGATCTCGTCGAGCGCGGCCAGCCGCCGCCCGCCCGCCTCCCAGAGCCCGTCCTCCCGCAGCACCAGCCCGCGCGCCGTCGCCTGCCAGAGTTTCACCGCGAGCCAGACCGCGAGCCCGCCCAGCACCAGCAGGAACACCTGCCAGCCCAGATGCTGCGGCGGCCGCGCCAGTGCGATCTGCAACAGCAACGCCCCAAGGCCCGCCAGCGCGACGAGCGAGAAGATGCGCCGCCCCGGCGAAGGCTCAAGCCGGGCGATCACCGGGGCCTCATGCGCGGCCATGTGCTTCATCGTTCTCCAAATAAGCGCGCTCGGCCCGCAGCGGGCGCTGCGCCCGCCCGCTCAGCGCTCCGGCAACAGCCCGCGCGGGCTGAAGCGCAGCACCAGTAGCAGGATGATCCCCATGGTCAGAAGCCGCATGTGCGCCGCCGAGTCGAGCAGATGCGCCCGGATCGCGCTGTCGGCAGGCATGCCGGCGGTGATCGTGTCCATCAGCCACAGGCCGATCGGCTCCACCTCGACCCAGAAGAACCAGATCAGGATGCCGCCCAGCACCGCGCCCCAGTTGTTGCCCGAACCGCCCACGATCACCATCACCCAGATGAGGAAGGTATAGCGCAGCGGCTGGTAGGAGGTGGGGGTCAACTGGCTGTCGAGCGTCGTCATCATCGCCCCGGCGATACCGATCACCGCCGAGCCGATGACGAAGATCTGCAGATGCCGCGTCTTCACGTCCTTGCCCATCGCCTCGGCGGCGGTCTCGTTGTCGCGGATCGCGCGCATCATCCGCCCCCAGGGGGCGTTGAGCGCGCGCTCGGCCAGGACCAGAACGATCACCAGAACCACGAGGAAGAGCCCGGTATAGCAGAGCTTCACTACCACCGAGGCGAATTCGTCGGGGCTCATCCCGGTCGCCGCAGCGTAGTCGGAGATCCAGGCCTGACCGCGCAGGTCCACCTCGTAGGGCACCGGGCGCGGCAGTTGCGTGACGTTCTTCACGCCGCGCGTCAGCCACTCCTCGTTCTTGAGGATGGCGATGATGATCTCGGCGATCCCCAGCGTGGCGATGGCGAGATAGTCCGAGCGCAGCCCCAGCGCGGTCTTGGCCACGATCCAGGCCGCCCCGGCGGCCAGCAACCCACCGACCGGCCAGGCAATGAGGATCGGCAGGCCGAGCCCGCCCAGATAGCCGGTGGCCGCCGGGCTCACCGCCTCGATGGCGTTCACCGCCGGGTCGCGCACCAGCCGGTAGATCCAGAACCCCGCGACCACCCAGCCCGCCACGGCAAGCGTGCGCGGCAGTCCCGCGGCCATGCGCCGGTAGATCTGGATCGCCCCGGCGATCACGCCCGCGCCGATCAGCATCGCCACCAGCACCCGCGGCCCGCCCGCCGCCCAGGCCTCCTGCACCGGCTGGGCCGAGACGAGAACCGTGGCCAGCCCCCCCAGGGCGACGAAGCCCATCACGCCGGTGTTGAAGAGCCCGGCATAGCCCCATTGCATGTTCACGCCGAGCGCCATGATGGCCGAGACGAGACCCATGTTGAGGATCGTCAGCGCCAGGTTCCAGCTCTGCACGAAGCCGACGCCGAGGATCAGCGCCATCGTCAGGCCGTAGAGGATGAGGCCACGCTGCGTCATGCCGATTTCCCCCGGAAAAGCCCGGTCGGGCGGAACAGGAGCACGATCACCAGGATCACGAAGGAGACCGCGAACTTGTATTCGGTAGAGAGAAGCTGCACCAGCCCGTCGGGGGCCATCGCCTCGGGTAGCAGGTAGCCCAGCACCTTCTTCCAGGCATAGGTCACCGCCACCTCGGAATAGGCGATGATGAAGCCCCCGGCGATGGCGCCGATGGGCGAGCCCAGCCCGCCCACGATCGCCGCTGCGAAGATCGGCAACAGAAGCTGGAAATAGGTGAAGGCCTTGAAGGACTTGTCGAGCCCGTAGAGCACGCCGGCCGTGGTGGCGAGCGCCGCCACCAGGATCCAGGTTATGCGCACCACGCGCTCGGGGTTGATGCCCGAGAGCAGCGCCAGGTCCTCGTTGTCGGAGAAGGCGCGCATCGACTTGCCGGTGCGCGTGCGGTTGAGAAACCAGAAGAGCGCGGCCATCACGGCAAAGGCCGTCACCAGGGTCAGCACCTGCGTCGAGCGCAGCGACAGCCCCTCGGAGAGCCCGGTCGCATCGCGGAACTCGCGCGCGGCGATGATGAAGCGCGCGCCGTCGTCGAAGCGGATGTCCTCGGTCCCGATCATGAAGCGCACCACGCCGTTGAGTACCAGCATCACCCCGAAGGAGACGATGACCAGTATCACGGGCTTGGCCTTCTGCTCGCGGTAGAAGCGGTAGACCACCCTGTCGGTCAGCAGGAGCACTGCGGCCGTGGCGACGATTCCGAGCGGCAGCGCCAGCAGCGCCGTGGGCAGCGGGCTGATGGCCAGCCCCGCCGCCTGCATCGCCCAGGTGATCAGGATTGTGAAGGCAGTGCCCAGCGCCATGGTGTCGCCATGGGCGAAGTTGGAAAAGCGCAGGATGCCGTAGACCAGCGTCACCCCCAGTGCGCCGAGCGCGAGCTGCGCGCCA
>PHEG01000265.1 GCA_002842835.1 Alphaproteobacteria bacterium HGW-Alphaproteobacteria-2
CCAGGCAGGCGAGCGGCCCAGAACGGTGCGGGCGAGAGCCGCGCGCAGATCGGCCAGCATGGCCACCGAGGCGCGCATGTGCAGCACCGATGTCAGCGCTCCGAGCCCGAGGGCGAGCAGCCCGAAACCGAACAGCATCAACGCCCAGAAGATCAGCGCGTCTGCATCGCCCGCCATCAGACCGGCGTCGATCACCTGCTTGGTCATCAGCGGCGGCACCAGCCCGGCACCAGCCGCCATCAGCCCCAGCCCCACAAGCAAGGCGATCCGCCCCCGGCGGGGGCGGATCAGCGCGGCGAGCCAGGGCCGACCCGCCGAGGGCAGCACTTGCGCGACGAGCCCACGGGTGCCGCGCCCGGTGTCAACCGTGGCCTGCGTCACTCCACCCGAACGACATGCAGCGTCGAGGTGCCCATGTCGCCGCCCGAGGGGATGCGCATCTCGCCGATCCGCTCCAGCGTCCCGGCATCATAGACGCCGATGTCGTCGTTGGTGCCGCCGATGTAAATTTCCTTCCCGTCGCTCGAGATGTTGAGCACATAGTAGGTGTGCGGCAGGTCCACCCGCTTGATCAGCTCTCCGGTCGCCACGTTGTGCTTGGAGAGTTGCGTGTAGACGCCATAGAGCAGGTCGGGGTTGTTCGGGTCGCGCACGCCGGTGAACATGATCACCTCGAACGAGGCGAAATCCTTGATCTCGGTCGCGCCCGTGGTCAGGTTCACGGTCGAATAGCCCCAGACGAAATCGGCGATCTCCTCCTGCTTCGCGTCGGTGAACTTCGCCGCCGAATAAAGCAGCAGGAACTCATCGTTCTGCGTGCCCACCGGCCAGAAGGCCAGCACGTCGGGCGGGCTGTAGGTGGGGCGGTCCCAGTTGGCGTTGGCGATCGCCACCGTGGTCTCGCCCGTCGCCGGGTCCACGGCATAGATGTCGTGCCCGCCGATATAGACCTTGCCCTGCCGGTCGCTCGCCATGACGCTGGAGCGCCGCGGCGCGGGGTGGATCGCCACCGGCTGTGCCTCGAGCCCGGCAGCGGTGTCGTAAACCGCGAACTCGGGCTCTTCCACCACATGCCGGTCGGGCAGGTGCCGCACAGGGTTGCGCACGGTGTAGAGCTGTTTGCCGTCTTTCGATACCGCGAGCGAGCCGATGGACCGGCGGGTGATCCCGTCCTCGGACTGAATGGCGCGAAAAACCGTCGTGCAGCTCTCGATGTCGATGCCGATCACGTCCTGCCAGCGGTTCACCAGCACATAGGCGATGCCGCCATCGGGCGACATGGCGATGACCGAGGGCGCCACGAACTCGGCCTCCATCGGGCAGTCGCGCAGCAGCTCGCGCTTCGCCGCGTCGAAGACATAGAGGTTGTTGGGCCGTGCCGTGGTGACGAGCAGGTCGCGCGCCTCGGCGATCGGTGCGAGCCCGGCGGCGAGCAGCGTGGCGATTACTGCCTCGGCCGTCCAGTCGGGATAGGTGACCATCGTATCGGGCACCTGCGCGGGCCACCAGCACGGGTCCGAGCAGCCGTAGAGATCGGCCTCCATCGGCTGGCACAGTGCCGCGACGCCGCCGAAGGGGTCCACCTCCCAGCCCGGGTCGAGCGTGGTGGCACAGCCCGCCGTGACGGTCTGCATGGCGCGCACTTCGTCCATCTTGTCCTCGACCGCGGCGGCCAGGACGCGTTCGGCTTTCTGGTTGAGCGGTTTCATTTTCCGTGAGCCCTCCGGGGTGCGATGGCGGTGTGGAAGAACTGCGGCGCGCGGGTGATCAGGTCGCCATAGACCCCGATCCCGAAATCGATCCAGTCGCGCATGAGATCGCAGTAGTGATAGGTGGGTTTGAGCGGGTCCGAGAAATGGGCGTAGCTCTCGTGATAGCACCCGCCCGAGCAGAGGTTGCGGATGCGGCAGGTGGCACAGCCCTTGTCGGTGCGGTCGGCGCGCGCCTCGATGAAGGCCGACAGTTCCTTGCGCTTCAGCCCGGTCTCGACATTGCCATAGGTTTCCATCTCCGAGCCGGTGAAGCGGTGGCAGAGGTTGAGCGTGCCCTCGTGATCGACCGCCAGCATGCCCACGCCCGCGCCACAGGGCAGCGCCTTGGACCGGCCCTCGTAGAGGTCCTGCATGAGCTGGTGCATGTTGGAGAAGCCGATGTTGCGGCCCGCGATCGCCTCGTCGCGGTAGAGCCGCCCCAGCGCCTTCATGCCCTCGAACACCTCCAGCAACTCGTCACCGTTGAGGTTGAATGCGGTCATGGTGCCCGAGGTGACGGGCGAAAAGCCGACCTCGGCAAAGCCGATGTCGTTCTTCAGGTGGTCCCAGATCTCGTGGATCGCTGTCACCCCTGCCGTCAGCGTCACCCGCGCACCCACCGGCCGCGAGCGGTAGCGCGAAAGCAACATGCGCGCCTTGGTGGCCACCGCCTCGTAGCTGCCCTTTCCGCCGATCGTCTTGCGGTTGAGGTCGTGCAGCGCCTTCGGCCCGTCCATCGAAACGGTGAGCCCGAAGCGGTGCGCATCGAGCCAGTCAACGATCTCTGGCGTCAGCAGCGTGGCGTTGGTGGTAAGCGTGAAGTTCACCTCGCGGCCCAGCGCGGCAAAGCGCGGCTCGGCATGCTCCACCACGTCGCGGATCAGCCGTAGGTTCGAGATCGGCTCGCCGCCGAAGAAGACGATGTTGTACTTCTCGCGGTCGGGACTTTCCTTCAGCAGCAGGTCGATGGAGCGGATCGCGGTGTCGAGCGCCATCTTGCGGCCCGCCGAGGGCGTGTCGAGATCCTCCTTGTAGCAGTAGGTGCACGACAGGTTGCAGCCCGTGTTCACGTTCAGCACGATGGTGCTGAGCGGGAAGTTCTCGATGCGGATCGGCGGGCGCTCCGGCGAAGGCGCGCGCCCGTCGGTGACGATCTCGAGATCGCGCAGGCCCTTCAGCCTGCGCGCGATGTCTGCGGGGTCATGGCCCGCGAAGCGCGCCGCAACATCCGCCTCGGCGATGCGCCCTTTCTCGGCGAGGAAACCGAGCACCGCACCATCCGTCTCGTCGATCTCGAAGAGCGAGGTGGTGGGGACGTGGAAGAGCAGGTCGCGCTCCTCCACCCGCACCCGGTGCGCGTTCTGTGGCTGGAAGACGAGATATCCCATTGGCTTCCCCCTCAGCGCAGCGGCGGGTCGATGAAGCGCTGCACCGTCACGATGAGATGCGCCTCGCCGCTCTGCCCGCCCGCCGTGCCCGTTACCGTCAGAACACCCGCGTTGTTGGTCGAGAACTGCCGCTCGGGGTTCGGCCCGCCGATGGCCGGCATGAAGATGCCGTTATCCTGCATCGCGCCCGCATATTTCGCGTCCTGCATTGCCGCAGAGGCCTCGTCGCGGTCCGCCACCGACCAGTCTGCATCGAGCTCGCCGATGCGGATGTCGTCGTCGGTGCCGGGCTGCCCGTCGGGGCCGTTCCACCAGCCCACGGCGGTGAAATGCGCGGGCACCACGCCCGGCGCGATGGCGCTGCCGCCGCCGACGCGGGCGATGGTGAAGTCTGGCTCGACGCTCACCCGGTCCACGCTGTCGTAAAGCGCGACATGGGCGGTGCCGCCCGCGCTGCCGACATGCACCACGCCCGGGCCCCCCGCGCTGACAGTGGCCGCCGCACCGAAGGCGTTGGCCGCCACATCCGCGAGGCTGCCGCCCTCTGCCGCCAGATCGCCCAGCCCGGCGCCGACGATCTGCACCGCCGCACTGCTTCCCTGCGCCGCTTCGGGCACCGCGCCCAGAACGGCGGCGGGGCCGTCGGCGCGCGCCAGCCGGATGCCCGCGCCCAGGCTGTCGGCATCACGCAGGAACTGCCGCCCGGCGCCCTGCGCCCCGTCCTCGGAGAGCGCCACCACCTGCCGCATGGCCTGATCGCCTCATCGAGCCGCCCACCGGCAGCGCCGTGCCATCGGCCAGCCGCATCTCGCCCGTCACGGTGTAGGGCGATGCCCCGCCCGCCACGGTGAGCCGTCCGTAGGCCTGTCCCTTGCCGGGGATCGCGGTCAGCACCACCCAGTCGCCCGCCGGGCTCGTCTTCGCCGCCGCCTGCCAGGCTGACCATTCGGGCGTCTGGAACGGCAACTGCCCGGCCAGCAGCGGAGTCATTTCCTCCTTGGCGATGCGGAACCACTCGCGGTCGCGGCCCAGCGCCTGATACTCAGTCGTCGGGTATTGCCCGACGTGGAAATCCGCGAGCAGCGTCCACTCCTCGGCCGTGCGCCTCTGGAGCATCACCCGCGCGCCGGTGTGGCAGCGGGAGCACATCGAGGCCAGCGGCTCGTCGAAGGCCTCGATCGCGTTCGGGTCCTTCTCCAGCGCATAGCGGTAGTTCGCCGTCTCGGCTGGGGCCATGCCCTGCGTTTCCGAGAGCCAGGCCACCAGCGTCGCCTGATCGGCGTTCGAGATCTCCATCCCGTGCGCGATGCGCATGCGCACGATCGACATCAGCCAGCCCTCGGGCGTCTTGCGCTGGCCCGCGATGCGGCTGAGCCCGGCATCGGTGCGCTCGTGGCAGGCGCCGCAGGCCTCGGTCAGAAGCTGCTCGCTGGCCGCAGCCGGGGCGGCATGGCCCGCGACAAGCGCCAGGGTAAGGGCGGAAGCCGCC
>PHEG01000266.1:0-7005 GCA_002842835.1 Alphaproteobacteria bacterium HGW-Alphaproteobacteria-2
TCGTCGTCTGCTACGCCATGTCGAAATACTCGATGTATCTGGAGCGCAAGCTCCAGACCGGGCACCGCTGAGGAGTATCGCCATGAGCGACACCGCAACAGACCGCCAGATCGACCGCTCGCGCATGACGGTGAGCGACGAGGTCGCCGTCGAGATCGTCAGGATGAACAAGTGGTATGGCGAGTTTCATGTGCTGCGCGACATCGACCTCACCGTGAACCGGGGCGAGCGCATCGTCATCGCGGGGCCGTCGGGCTCGGGCAAGTCCACGCTGATCCGCTGCATCAACCGGCTGGAGGAACATCAGTCGGGCAAGATCGTCGTGGATGGCATTGAACTCACCTCCGACCTGAAGAACATCGACAAGGTGCGCTCCGAGGTCGGCATGGTGTTCCAGCACTTCAACCTCTTCCCGCATCTGACGATCCTCGAGAACTGCACGCTGGCGCCGATCTGGGTGCGCAAGGTGCCGCGCAAGGAGGCGGTCGAGACGGCGATGCATTTCCTGGAGAAGGTGAAGATCCCTGAACAGGCGAACAAGTATCCCGGCCAGCTCTCGGGCGGGCAGCAGCAGCGGGTGGCAATCGCGCGCTCGCTGTGCATGCGCCCACGTATCATGCTCTTCGACGAACCCACCTCGGCGCTTGACCCCGAGATGATCAAGGAGGTGCTCGACACCATGATCGAGCTCGCCGAGGAGGGCATGACCATGCTCTGCGTGACCCACGAGATGGGCTTCGCGCGCTCGGTGGCGAACCGGGTTATCTTCATGGACCAGGGCCAGATCGTCGAGCAGAACGAGCCCGAGGAGTTCTTCAACAACCCGAAGTCCGAGCGCACGAAGCTGTTCCTGAGCCAGATCCTCGGCCACTGAGTCGGGGACGCTTGCCCGAGGGTGTGCGGACAGGCTATGGCCTCGGGCGTCGGGTGATTAGCTCAGTTGGTAGAGCGCCTCGTTTACACCGAGGATGTCGGCGGTTCGAGTCCGTCATCACCCACCAGCGCCCTCACGCCGCCGTCAGCCCCTTGCGCGCCTCGTCGAGCAGGCGCGCCGCCTCCGAGCCCTGCAGGCGGGCGATGTCGTCCTGATACTTCAGCACCGCGCCGATCGTGTCGGCGATCACCTCGGGGCTCAGTTCCAGCATGTCGAGGGCCAGCAGGCATTTCGCCCAGTCGATGGTCTCGGCCACGCCGGGCTTCTTGAACAGATCCTCGGTGCGCAGCCGCTGCACGAAACCCACCACCTCGCGCGAGAGCGTCTCGGCGGCCTCGGGCACGCGGGCGGCGAGGATCTCCATCTCGCGTGCGGCATCTGGGTAATCGACCCAGTGATAGAGGCAGCGGCGCTTGAGCGCGTCATGCACCTCGCGGGTTCGGTTCGAGGTCAGCACCACGATGGGCGGGGTTGCGGCGCGGATGGTGCCAAGCTCGGGGATCGTGACCTGGAAATCCGAGAGCGCCTCGAGCAGGAAGGCCTCGAAGGGGGCATCCGCGCGGTCGATCTCGTCGATCAGCAGCACCGGCGCGCCGCCCGGTTGCGGCGAGAGCGCCTCGAGGATCGGGCGGCGAATGAGGAAACGGTCGGAGAACATCTCGTCGGTCAGCGCGGCGCGGTCGGTTCCCTCCACCGCCTCGGCGGTGCGGATGGCCACCATCTGCGCGGCGAAGTTCCACTCGTAGACCGCAGAGGCCGCATCCAGCCCCTCGTAGCATTGCAGCCGGATCAGCCTGCGCCCCAGCGCCGCGGCCAGCGCCTTGGCGATCTCGGTCTTGCCCACCCCCGCCTCGCCTTCGAGAAACAGCGGTTTGCCGAGGCGGAGGCACAGGAAGACCACCGTCGCCAGCGCCCGGCCGCAGACATAGCCCTGTGCACCCAGCCCCGCCTGCACGTCGTCGATGCTGCCGAAGCCGCCTGCCATGCTGCTCTCCATGCCGTCTTCCGCCGACCATAAGGATGGGCGGCAGCACGGTCCAGCACCGGGCCGCATATTTACATGAAAATGCATCTACCGTTGTCGGCCTTGCCGCTTCCTGCTACCACGAAAGGCGAGCGATGCGCCCGGAGGAGGCTGCCATGAACATCGAGAGGAAGATTTCCGCCAAGGACGCGCCGGACCTGGCGCGTTTCGATTGGGAAGATCCGTTCCGGCTGGAAGATCAACTCACCGAAGACGAGCGCATGATGCGCGACGCCGCGCGCTCCTATGCGCAGGAAAAGCTTCAGCCGCGCATCATCGAGGCCTACCGCGAGGAAAAGACCGATCCGGCGATCTTCGCCGAGATGGGCGAGATGGGGCTACTCGGCGTCACGGTGCCCGAGGAATACGGCGGGCTGGGCGCGGGCTACGTCGCCTATGGCCTCATTGCGCGCGAGGTGGAGCGCGTCGATTCGGGCTATCGCTCGATGATGAGCGTGCAGTCGAGCCTCGTGATGTATCCGATCTATGCCTACGGCAGCGAGGAGCAGCGCCGCAAATACCTGCCGAAGCTTGCCAGCGGCGAATGGATCGGCTGTTTCGGCCTGACCGAACCCGACGCGGGCTCCGATCCGGGCGGCATGAAGACCGTGGCGAAGAAGATCGACGGCGGCTATCGCCTCTCGGGCTCGAAGATGTGGATCTCGAACAGCGTTCTGGAAAAGGGCATGAAGGGGCTGTCGGCGCCCAAGATCGGCGGCAAACTCTCGCTGCGGGCCTCGATCACCGGCGAGATCGTGATGGACGGCGTCGAGGTCGGCGAAGACGCGCTGCTGCCCCATGTCGAGGGGCTGAAGGGGCCGTTTGGCTGCCTCAACCGGGCGCGCTACGGCATCTCCTGGGGGGCGATGGGCGCAGCCGAGTTCTGCTGGCACGCGGCGCGGCAATACGGGCTCGACCGCAAGCAGTTCGGCAAGCCCCTGGCGCAGATGCAGCTCTTCCAGAAGAAACTCGCCGACATGCAGACCGACATCGCTCTGGCGCTGCAGGGCAGCCTGCGCGTGGGGCGGCTGATGGACGAGGGGCGCGCGGCGCCCGAGATGATCAGCCTCGTGAAGCGCAACAACTGCGGCAAGGCGCTGGAGATCGCCCGCGTGGCCCGCGACATGCACGGCGGCAACGGCATCTCCGAGGAGTTCCAGGTGATCCGCCACATGGCGAACCTCGAGACGGTGAACACCTACGAGGGCACGCACGACATCCACGCTCTGATCCTCGGGCGCGCGCAGACAGGATTGCAGGCGTTCTTCTGAAACCTTGGCGCGGCTCAGATCTCGGTGTGCATCCGGTAGCCCGGGGCGTGCGAGAGGCGCATCCAGGTGATCGGCAGGGCGACGTTCCAGGTGGTGCGCTCCAGCACCAGCAGCGCCGCGCCCTCGGTGCAGTCGAGATTGCGGGCCAACGTGGGCCCCGCGTTCTCGGCGGCGAAGGTGAAGTCGCCGCGGGTGAAGGGCACATTTGCCACCAGCCATTCATTGGCGCTGATGGCGGAAAGGTCGGCCCGGGCGATCTCGGGCACGGCTGCGAGGTTTACCCAGCGGTCCTCATGCGCATGCGCACGCCCGTCTGCCAGGTGCAGCGTCTCGACATGCAGCATCCGGGTATCCTCGCTCAGGCCGAGCCGCGCACGCACCGCGGTGGGTGCGCGGTCGCGCGCCATGGCGAGCAGCAGATGGGAATAGGTAGCGCCGCGTGCCTCGATCTCGCGGCGGATCACCGGTATGGCGAAGGTCGCCTTGCGCACCGGATGGGCGGCCACGCGGCTGCCCGCGCGGCGGCGGCGCTCGATCAGCCCCTCCTCGGCCAGGGCGCGCAGAGCGCGGTTCACTGTGGCCCGCGCGCAACCCAGTTCCGCGGCGAGGTCGGCCTCGTTGGGGATCGGCGCGCCGGGGGGCCATTCGCGGGCGTGGATGCGCGCGAGTACCGCATCGCGCACCGCCTGCCAGGTGCTGGGCTCGGCGTCGCTCACAGCGCCGCCCGGAGACGGCGCGCGACCCCGGCATAGGCCGCCGTGATGGCGTCATGCGCCACATGCCGCCCGCCCCGCACCACATGCCGCCCCGCCGCCCAGACCTCGGCCGCGCCGCGCCCGCCCGCGAAGACCCAGGCATCGAGCGCGGTATCCCCCGCGAGCCCCGCCAGATCGGGTCCCGAGGCATCGAGGGCCACCAGATCGGCAAGCGCGCCCTGCGCGATGCGCCCTGCATCGCGCCCCGCCGCCTGCGCGCCGCCCGCCGCCACCGCCTGCCACAGCCGCCGTCCGGTCGATGTCTCGCGCGTAGCAAGCGCCGCGCGGGTGCGGTCGCGCAGCCGCTGCGAGTATTCCAGCTGCTTGAGTTCGCCCGCCAGCGTGATCTCGATGTTGCTGTCGGATCCCAGCCCGATGCGCCCCCCCGCGCCGAGGTCACCGCGCCGGTGGCGGCCAGCTCCAGCGTCTCTGACGGCTGCATCTGCGTGCAGTGGATGAGGCACCAGCGCGGCCCTACATTCGCATTCGCCAGCAGCCATTCCGTGGGCGGCGCGCCGAGGGCCGCCTGCACCTCTTCGACCTCGGCAACCTGCTCGGCCAGGTGCATGTGCACGGGCCCCCCGGTCAGCCCGATTGCCCCGGCCAGCGCCTCGGGGTCCACCGCGCGCAAGCTGTGCGGCGCCACACCCAGCACCGTGTCGGCGGGCAGGCCGCCGAGCGCCGCGCGCGCGCCTTCCACCAGCCGCGCGAAACGTTCCGGGTCGTTGCCGAAGCGGATCTGCCCGGGGCCGAGCGCCCGCCGGTCGCAGCCGCCCCAGCGGTAGAGCACCGGCAGGAGCGTCAGCCCGATGCCGGACTCCGCGGCAGCGGCAGCAATGCGGGCCGACATCTCGGCGAGATCGGCATAGGGCAAGCCGCCCGGCTGATGGTGCAGGTAGTGGAACTCGGCCACCGTGGCATAGCCCGCCTCCAGCATCTCCATCTGCACGAAGGCAGTGATGGTTTGCACATCCTCGGGCGTCAGCCGGTCGAGAAAGCGGTACATCAGCCGCCGCCAGGTCCAGAAGCTGTCGGCCGGGTCAGGGCCGCGGGCCTCGGTCAGCCCGGCCATGGCGCGCTGGAAGGCGTGGGAGTGCAGGTTGACGGGTGCGGGCAGCAGGATGTCCACCCGCTGCCCCCCCCCGCGGCTTCCGTTGGTGACGGCGGCGATGCGCCCGTCCGCGCCGATCTCCACCGTCACGTCGCGCGCCCAGCCGGTGTCGAGAAGCGCCTGGTCGGCCCGGATGATGGTCATGGCAGGTTCCGCTTGACAGGGGTTAATATGTGCAGACATATTGCCGAGAACCACGCACAAATCAACCCCCGAGTCGGTGATGATCCTCGAGAATGCCACCCTCGCCACGATGACCGGCCCGGAGCCCTACGGGCTTGTGCCCGGTGGCGCGCTGGCACTGGAGGGCGGGCGCATCCTCTGGGCCGGGCCTGCGGCGGAGTTGCCCGCCGAGCACCACAACAGGGTGCGGCGCGACATCGGCGGGCGGCTGGTGACACCCGCGCCGATCGACTGCCACACCCATATCGTGCATGGCGGCGATCGGGCGCGCGAGTTCGAGATGCGGCTGGAAGGCGCGACATACGAGGAAGTGGCGCGCGCGGGCGGCGGCATCCTCTCGACCGTGCGCGCCACGCGTGGAGCCTCGGAGGCCGATCTGCTCGCCACCGCGCTGCCGCGCGTCGATGCGCTGATAGCCGAGGGCGTGGCGACCATCGAGGTCAAATCGGGCTACGGGCTAGATCACGAGACGGAACTGGCGATGCTGCGCACGGCGCGCGCCATTGGCCGCGAACGCCCCATCCGGGTGCGCACGAGCTTTCTCGGCGCCCATGCGATCCCGCCCGAATACGCAGGCCGCACTGAGGCCTATCTCGCCGAGGTCTGCCTGCCCGCGCTGGAGGCCGCCCATGCCGAGGGGCTGGTGGATGCGGTGGACGGCTTCTGCGAAGCCATTGCCTTCAGCCCCGCACAGATCGAACGTGTCTTCGCCCGCGCCCGCGATCTCGGCCTGCCGGTGAAGCTCCATGCCGAGCAGCTCTCGCATCTCGGCGGCACGGCGCTTGCCGCACGTTTCAAGGCGCTCTCCGCCGATCATGTGGAATACGCGACCGACGAGGACACCCGCGCGCTCGCGGCATCGGGCACGGTCGCGGTGCTGTTGCCCGGCGCCTTCTACACGCTGCGCGAGACGCAGGCGCCCCCCGTCGCCGCCTTCCGCGCGCATGGCGTGCCGATCGCGCTGGCGAGTGACTGCAACCCGGGCTCCTCGCCCATGACATCGATCCTGCTGGCGATGAACGCGCTGCGCGGGATCACCCTGAACGCAGCCCGCGCGCTGGGACTCTCCGATTGCGGGGCGCTTGCGCCTGGGATGCGCGCCGATCTGGCGGTCTGGAATGTCGAGCACCCTGCGGAACTGTCCTACCGCATCGGTTTCAACCCGCTCGCCGAGCGCATCTTCGGAGGCGCGCAATGACACTGACGCTTATCCCCGGCGGCTCCACGCTCGCCGATCTGGAAGCCGTCTGGCGCGGCACGGCCACGCCCCGGCTGGCCCCTTCGGCGCGCCCAGCGGTCGAGGCCGCCGCCGCGGCGGTGGCGCGCGCGGCGGCGGGGACGGAGGCCGTCTATGGCGTGAACACCGGCTTCGGCAAGCTCGCCTCGGTGCGCATCGTGCCGCAGGACACGGCGACGCTGCAGCGCAACCTCATCCGCAGCCATTGCGCCGGAGTGGGCGCGCCGCTAGACGGCGCCACCACGCGGCTGATGCTGGCGCTGAAGATGCTCAGCCTCGGGCGGGGCGCCTCGGGGGTGCGCTGGGAGGTGATCGCGCTGATCGAAGGGATGCTGGCGGCGGATCTGGTGCCGGTAGTACCCTCGCAGGGCTCGGTCGGCGCGAGCGGAGACCTCGCACCGCTCGCCCACATGGCGGCGGTGATGATGGGCGAGGGGCAGGCGGTATTCGCGGGCGAGACGCTGCCCGGCGCCTCGGCGCTGGCGCGCGC
>PHEG01000266.1:7058-9807 GCA_002842835.1 Alphaproteobacteria bacterium HGW-Alphaproteobacteria-2
ATCATGGGCTCCACCGCGCCGTTGCTGCCCGAAATCCACGCGCTGCGCGGCCAGCCCGGGCAGATCGCCGTGGCCGCCGCCATGCGCGAACTGCTCGAAGGTTCGGAGATCCGCGAGAGCCACCGCGAGGGCGACAGCCGCGTGCAGGATCCCTACTGCATCCGCTGCGCGCCGCAGGTGGCAGGTGCCGCGCGCGACCTGCTGGAGATGGCGGGCCGGACGCTGGAGATCGAGGCCAATGCCGTCACCGACAACCCGCTGGTGCTGGCGGGCGAGGGGCGCATCGTCTCGGGCGGGAACTTCCATGCCGAGCCGGTAGCCTTCGCCGCCGACATGATCGCGCTGGCGATCGCCGAGATCGGCGCGATCGCGCAACGCCGCGTGGCGCTGATGGTGGACCCGACGCTCAGCCACGACCTGCCGCCGTTCCTGACGCCCGACCCGGGGCTCAACTCCGGCTTCATGATCGCCGAGGTCACCACCGCGGCGCTGATGAGCGAGAACAAGCATCTCGCCAACCCCTGCTCGACGGACTCGACGCCCACCTCTGCCAACCAGGAGGATCACGTCTCCATGGCCGCCCATGGCGCGCTGCGCCTGCGGCGCATGGCGGCCAATCTTTTTGCCATCCTCGGGGTGGAAGTGCTCGCCGCTGCTCAGGGCGTGGAGTTCCGCGCACCGCTGAAGACGAGCGCGCCGCTGCAGGCGGCGATCGCGCGGCTGCGCGCCGAGGTGCCCCGGCTGGAAGCCGACCGCGAGATGGCCCCCGACATGGCGGCGGCGGCGCGGATGGTCGAGACCGGCGCGCTGGCTGAGGCGGAGTATTTGCTCGAACATTGAAGGAGCGAAACGCGCAGGTTTTCAATGTTCTCCAAATACTCCCGCCGGAGGCAAGAAATCTTTATCATGCGTGGGGGGTATCATGACGCCGGTCGAGATGATCCGCGGCGAGGGCCCGGTGGTTCTGGGTCTGCCGCATACCGGCACCTGGCTGCCCGACGACGTGGCGATGCGGCTGAACGGTCACGGTCGGACGCTGGCGGACACTGACTGGCATATCGACCGGCTCTATGCCGGGCTGCTGCCGGGGGCGACCATCGTGCGCGCCACCTTCCACCGCTACGCGATCGACGCGAACCGCGACCCCGAGGGCGCGAGCCTCTATCCCGGGCAGAACACCACCGGGCTGGTGCCGCTGACCGATTTCGACGGCCAGCCGATCTGGCGGAGCCCGCCGGATGCCGCCGAGGTGGCGGCGCGGCGCGATGCCTTTCACGCGCCCTATCATGCGGCGCTGGCGGCGGAAATGGCGCGCGTGCGCGACCGCCACGGCGTGGCGATCCTCTACGACTGCCATTCGATCCGCGGGCGCATCCCGTTCCTCTTCGAGGGGGATCTGCCCGATCTCAACATCGGCACCGATGGCGGAACCGCCTGCGCGGCGGAGATCGAGCAGGCCGTGGCAGGCATCTGTGCACGCGCCCGGGGCTTTTCCCATGTGCTCAACGGCCGCTTCCGGGGTGGCTGGACGACGCGACACTACGGGCGGCCTGCCGAGGGCTGGCATGCGGTGCAGATGGAGATCGCGCAGCGCGCCTATCTCGCCGCCGAGGCCCCCCCCTGGGACTACGATGAAGCAAAGGCGGCACGGCTGCGCCCGGTGCTTCGCGAGATTCTCGAAACCCTGGCCGACCTGGCCCCCAAGCTGGGAGGAACAAGATGACCAACCCCCGCCACAACCTGCGCGACATCTACCCGCCGACCGGTCCGGAGATCACCGCCAAGTCCTGGCTTACCGAAGCCCCCATGCGGATGCTGATGAACAATCTGCACCCCGACGTGGCCGAGAACCCGCATGAGTTGGTTGTCTATGGCGGCATCGGGCGCGCCGCGCGAACCTGGCAGGATTTCGACCGCATCGTCGCCAGCCTCAAGGGACTGGAGGCCGACGAGACGCTGCTGGTGCAGTCGGGCAAGCCGGTCGGTATCTTCCGCACCCACGCGGACGCGCCACGCGTGCTGATCGCCAACTCGAACCTCGTGCCGCACTGGGCAACCTGGGACCATTTCAGCGAACTCGATCGCAAGGGGCTGATGATGTATGGCCAGATGACCGCCGGGTCCTGGATCTACATCGGCAGCCAGGGCATCGTGCAGGGCACCTTCGAGACCTTTGCCGAGGCCGGGCGCCAGCACTATGGCGGCGATCTGACGGGACGCTGGATCCTCACAGGGGGGCTGGGCGGCATGGGCGGAGCGCAGCCGCTCGCGGCGGTGATGGCGGGGGCATGCTGCCTGGCCGTGGAGTGCGACGAGACCCGCGCCGAGTTCCGCAAGCGCACGCGCTATGTCGACGAGATCACCCATGACCTCGACGAGGCGCTCGCCATGATCGACCGCTGGTGCAAGGCGGGCGCGGCGAAGTCGGTAGCGCTGATCGGCAATGCGGCCGACGTCTTCCCCGAACTGGTGCGCCGGATGCAGGCGGGCGGCCCGCGCCCCGATATCGTCACCGACCAGACCAGCGCGCACGACCCGGTGCACGGCTACCTGCCACAGGGCTGGAGCGTGGCCGAATGGCGCGAGAAGCAGGAGAGCGACCCCAAGGCGGTAGAGCGCGCCGCGCGCGCCAGCATGCGCGTGCAGGTGCAGGCGATGGTGGATTTCTGGAACGCGGGCGTGCCGACGCTCGACTATGGCAACAACATCCGCCAGGTGGCGAAGGACGAGGGGCTTCAGGATGCCTTCG
>PHEG01000267.1 GCA_002842835.1 Alphaproteobacteria bacterium HGW-Alphaproteobacteria-2
ACGGTGGATTTTGCTGTTCTCGCGGGTGGCATCATTGCGCTGACCATCGGTATCTCGGCCAGTGTGCTCAACTCCAGCATCAGCATTGCATCGGATACCCGGGACACACTGGCCAGCATCAGTGTGGATGTAGGATTGGGCGGGGCCGGTGGCGCGGGCGGGGCCGGCACGCCGGGCGCAGCGCCTGCGGCCGGAAATCCGGGCAACGACAAGCCAGTGGGCAATGCCGGTCCCGTGCCGCCGGGTCTGGGCGAGGCCGGAAACGGCAATCCGGGCAACGACAAGCCTGTTGGAAACGCCGGTCCATCGCCGCCTGGTCAGGCCGGTCAGGGCATCGGCAACCCCGGAAACGACAAGCCGGTCGGCAAGGCGGGCGGGAACCCTTCGGACAAGCAGAGCAGTCTGCCCCCGGCCAAAGGCAAGAGCCTGTAACCCCCGGCTGGACGCTCCGGCGCGGACCCGCTAAGGCGGGGCAGGCCGCAGCGGAGGGGCAGCATGAGCCGGGCATTCGTATTTCCGGGACAGGGAGCGCAGACCATCGGCATGGGCCGCGACCTGGCCGAGGCCAGCGCCGCAGCGCGCGCCGTTTTCGAGACGGTGGACGACGCATTGGGCGAGCGGCTCTCGGCGTTGATCTGGGAGGGCGAGATCGAGCGTCTGACGCTGACCGAGAACGCGCAGCCCGCGCTGATGGCCACCTCGCTGGCGGCGATGGCGGCGCTGGGCGAGGCGGGCGTGACGGTGGAACACGCAGCCTTCGTTGCCGGGCACTCGCTGGGCGAATATTCCGCGCTCTGCGCCGCCGGTGCGCTCGATCTGGCCGATACCGCGCGGCTTCTGCGCATCCGCGGCCGCGCCATGCAGGCGGCGGTGCCGGTGGGCGAGGGGGCGATGGCCGCACTCCTGGGGCTCGACCTCGCAGGCGCGCGCGCCGTGGCCGAGGCGGCAGCGCGCGAAACCGGCGCGGTCTGCGCCGCGGCGAATGACAACGATCCGGCGCAGGTGGTGGTCTCGGGCGCAAGGCGTGCGGTGGAGCGCGCCCTCGATCTGGCGAAGGAGGCCGGCGCGAAGCGCGCCCTTCTGCTGCCCGTCTCCGCCCCCTTCCACTGCGCGCTGATGCAGCCCGCTGCCGAGGCCATGGCCGAAGCCCTGGCGGAGGTGGATATCCGCGCGCCCCGCGTACCGGTCGTGGCCAATGTCACCGCTGCGCCCGAGTCCGATCCTGCGCGCATCCGCGCGCTGCTGGTGGATCAGATCACCGGTGCGGTGCGCTGGCGCGAGAGCGTGGCGGCGATGGTCGCGCGGGGCGTGACGGAGTTCTGGGAGATTGGCGCGGGCAAGGCGCTCTCGGGGATGATCCGGCGCATCGCGCGCGAGGCGGAGACGCGTACCCTGGGTACTGCGGCGGAGGTGACGGCGGCGGTGGAGAGCATGACGGGAGGAAACTGAGATGTTCGACCTGAGTGGCAAGACGGCGCTTATCACCGGCGCCTCTGGGGGGATCGGCGGCGACATTGCGCGGGCGCTGCATGCGCGCGGCGCAACGGTCGGGCTCTCGGGCACGCGCGAGGCGCCGCTGGCCGCGCTGGCGGCGGAGTTGGGCGCGCGCGCCCATGTGCTGCCCTGCGACCTCGCGGATGCGGGCGCGCTGGCCGATCTGCCCAAGCGCGCCGCCGAGGCGATGGGCAGCCTCGATATCCTCGTCAACAATGCCGGCATCACGCGCGACAACCTCTTCATGCGCATGTCGGACGCGGAATGGGACGCGGTGCTTGCGGTCAACCTGACCGCCGCGATGCGGCTCTCGCGGGCCGCGCTGCGCGGCATGATGAAGGCCCGCTGGGGGCGGATCATCTCGATCACCTCCGTGGTGGGCACCACCGGCAACCCCGGTCAGGGCAACTATGCTGCCGCCAAGGCGGGGCTTGTGGGCATGTCGAAATCGCTGGCCCAGGAGGTGGCGAGCCGGGGCATCACGGTCAATTGCGTGGCACCGGGCTTCATCGAGACGGCGATGACCGACAAGCTGACCGACGATCAGAAGACGCGCATCCTGGGCCAGATCCCGGCCGGGCGCATGGGAACGGGCGCCGAGGTGGCGGCGGCGGTGGTGTTTCTCGCCTCGCCGGAGGCGGGCTATGTCACGGGCCAGACCTTGCATGTTAACGGCGGCATGGCCATGATCTGACGCGGCCTTCGCCAGCCCGGCGATTCCGTTTGCCAAGCCGGGGGAGTGTGCTATAGGCGGCGCAGATTTGGCCGGGGGCGCCTGCTTTGCAGGCAGAGCGCCTCTCCGCAGACGCGGCAACGACAAGCCCGGTGGGGCAGCGAAATCCAGGCGGGGCCGCGTGCCCCCCAGCAACGATGAGGAACGAGAGATGAGCGATATCGCCGACCGCGTGAAGAAGATCGTCGTCGAGCATCTGGGCGTGGACGAGGACAAGGTGACCGAGGGCGCCTCGTTCATCGACGATCTGGGCGCGGACAGCCTCGACACAGTGGAGCTGGTCATGGCCTTCGAGGAGGAGTTCGGCATCGAGATCCCCGACGATGCGGCCGAGACCATCCAGACCTTCGGCGATGCGGTGAAGTTCATCTCCGAGGCTTCGGCCTGAGGCCGGATC
>PHEG01000268.1:0-2611 GCA_002842835.1 Alphaproteobacteria bacterium HGW-Alphaproteobacteria-2
GTTGAGCCGCGCGCGCTTCTTGTCGTTGCCCTCGACGATGTACCACGGCGCCTCGGGGATGTTGGTGCGCGCCAGCATCTCTTCCTTGGCCTTGGTGTAGTCTTCCCAGCGCACCCGGCTCTGGAGGTCCATGGGCGAGAGCTTCCACTGCTTCATCGGGTCGTGGATGCGCATGAGGAAGCGCAACTGCTGCTCCTCGTCGGTGATCGAGAACCAGTATTTCGCCAGCCGCACGCCCGAGCGCACGAGCATCCGCTCGAACTCGGGTACGTCGTGGAAAAACTCGGCCACCTGCTCCTCGGTGGCGAAGCCCATCACCCGCTCGACGCCCGCGCGGTTGTACCAGGAGCGGTCGAAGAGCACGATCTCGCCGCCCGCGGGCAGATGCGGCACATAGCGCTGGAAATACCACTGCGTCTTCTCGCGGTCCGAGGGCGCGGGCAGGGCCACGACGCGCACGATGCGCGGGTTGAGCCGCTGGGTGATGCGTTTGATCACGCCGCCCTTGCCGGCCGCGTCGCGCCCCTCGAAGAGAACCACCACCTTCTCGCGGTGATACTGCACCCAGTCCTGCAGCTTGATGAGTTCCGATTGCAGGGCGATCAGCTTGCGGAAATAGTCGTGCCGGTCGAGGCTCGGCGGGTGCGCGCGCCGGTAGAGGCGCCGGATCTCCAGCGAGAGCGCGGGCTCGGAGAGTTCCAGCTCGTAATCCTCGTCGAGCGTGTCGGCCAGTTCGGCCTCCAGCCAGTCGCGCGACGGGTCGGCGCTGTCATTCGCGGGACGGTCGGTCATGCGGCCTCTCCTTGCACCGGCTCTTACCCGTCTAGCCGCCGGATGTGACGGTTTCACTACAGGCACGCGCCGGTGCCGCCCGGGGATGATCCGCGCGCCGCTCTGCAGCGTAACCGTCTCAAAGAGGTTCCGATGACCGATCCCGGGCCGATCCTTCTGTGGCTGCGCCGGGATTTCCGGCTTCAAGATCACCCGGCGCTCGCCGCGGCAGCGGCATCGGGGCGGCCTGTGATCCCGGTCTTCATCCACGACGAGGTGGTGGAGAGCCTTGGTGCCGCGCCGAAATGGCGTCTCGGTCTGGCGGTGGAGAGCTTCGCCGGACGGCTCGCGGGCATCGGCTCGCGGCTGATCCTGCGGCGGGGGCGCGCGCTCGAGGTGCTGCGCGCGCTGCTGGCCGAGACCGGGGCGGGCGCGGTGTGGTGGACGCGCGGCTACGACCCCGAGGCGGTGGCGCGTGACACGGGCGTGAAATCGGCGCTGAAGCAGGATGGCATCGAGGCGCGGAGCTTCGCCGGCCGCCTCCTCTTCGAGCCATGGGACGTGGCGACGCAGGCGGGCGGCTTCTTCCGGGTCTACTCGCCCTTCTGGCGCGCCGTGAAGGACCGCGACCCGGGTGACCCTTCTCCCGCGGTCACGGTCCTGCGCGCCCCGGACGTCTGGCCCGTCTCCGAGCAGCTGGCGGACTGGCGCATGGGGGCCGCGATGAACCGCGGCGCAGCGGTGGTGGCGCACCATGTCTGCGTCGGCGAGGCGTCGGCGCAGGGCCGTCTGCGCGCCTTTCTTGACGACCGCATCGGCGCCTACCGCGCGCGGCGCGACTTCCCTGCCGAACCCGCCACCTCGAAGCTCTCCGAGAACCTGACCTACGGCGAGATATCTCCGCGCACCATCTGGCATGCGGCGCTGCGCGCGCGCCACGAGGGTGCACAGGGCGCCGAGCATTTCCTCAAGGAACTGGTCTGGCGCGAATTTGCCTATCACCTCGTCTGGCACACGCCGCAGATCACCCATTCCAACTGGCGACCGGAATGGGACGCTTTTCCGTGGTCGGAGTCGGAAGACGACGCCGTGCTGCGCTGGAAGCAGGGGCGCACGGGCATCGCTCTCGTCGATGCGGCAATGCGCGAGATGTATGTCACCGGCCACATGCACAACCGGGCGCGGATGATCGCCGCCTCATGGCTGACCAAGCACATGCTCAAGCACTGGCGCATCGGGCAGCGCTGGTTCGCCGAGTGCCTGATCGACTGGGATCCGGCAGCGAATGCGATGGGCTGGCAATGGGTGGCCGGGTCCGGGCCCGATGCCGCACCCTATTTTCGCATCTTCAACCCCGACACGCAGCTTGAGAAATTCGACGCGGGCCGCGAGTATGTAACGCGTTTCGTGGCCGAGCGAGCCACGCGTCCGGGGGCCGAGGCACTTGCCTTCTTCGCGGCCTGCCCGCGGTCCTGGGGGCTCGCGCCGGGCATGGGCGTGCCAGCGCCGCTGGTGGGCCTCGCAGCGGGGCGGGCGCGGGCGCTGGCCGCCTACGAGGCGCGCGGGTCGGCACGGTCGGCGGAATGACAAGGGGGCCGGGGCAACCGGCGGAAACGGGGACGGTGGAGATGCAACCATTGACCGACACGCGCGGGCAGACGGGCCTGCCGCGCTATTTTGCTCCGGTCTTCGACATTGCACAGCGGCTCGACAACGGGCGGCTCGACGTGATGCTGCCGGACGGGCGCATCTTTCGCGCGCAGGGCACGAAGCCGGGGCCCGCGGCGCTGGTCGAGGTGCACGAGCCGGAAAGTTTCGCGCGGCTGGTGCGCGAGGGCGA
>PHEG01000268.1:2628-4814 GCA_002842835.1 Alphaproteobacteria bacterium HGW-Alphaproteobacteria-2
CAGGCGCGGCGCAACATCGCGCATCACTACGACCTCGGCAACGATTTCTACGCCGAGTGGCTGGACGAGACGATGACCTATTCCTCGGGCCTGTTTCTCACCGGGCAGGAGGATCTGGCGCGCGCGCAACGGCAGAAATACGCAGCCCTGGCCGACCGGCTGGACATGCGCCCTGGCGAGCATGTTCTGGAGATCGGCTGCGGCTGGGGTGGCTTTGCCGAATATGCCGCGGCCGAGCGCGGCTTGCGGGTGACCGGGCTGACCATCAGCCGCGCGCAGCACGACTATGCGGTGGCGCGCGTTGCCCGCGCGGGGCTTTCGGACCGGGTGGAGATCAAGCTGTGCGATTACCGCGACGCGCGCGGGCAGTATGACGGCGTCGCCTCCATCGAGATGTTCGAGGCGGTGGGCGAGCCCTACTGGCCGGTCTTCTTCGAGACGCTGAAGGCGCGGCTGAAGCCCGGTCGGCTGGCCGCGCTGCAGGTCATCACGATCGCGGAAAAGCGTTTCGAGGTCTACCGCAAGGGCGTGGACTTCATGCAGAAGTACATCTTCCCCGGTGGCATGGTGCCCAGCGCCCCGGCGCTGCGCGCCGCCGCGACCGGCGCAGGGCTGGAGCTGCGCGGTTCCAGCGAGTTCGGCGAGAGCTATTCCGAGACGCTGCGCCGCTGGCACGCCAGCTTCAACGGTCGCTGGGAGTCGATCCGCCAGCTTGGCTTTGACGAACGTTTCCTGCGCATGTGGAACTATTACCTATGCTCTTGCGCGGCGGCCTTCCGCGGGGGAAACTGCGACGTCACGCAGATAACTTTCGCCCGCCCCGCCTGAGGCCCGCCATTGCCCACCGCCGCCAAGCTCTTCTCGGCGTTCATGTTCGCCCTCATCGGTCTCGGCGCCGCCTGGGGCGTGTTGCCGGTATTGCCCGAGGCGATGTCCGTGGGCATGCTGTTGCCGGTATCGGCTGGGCTCGGGGCGCTGACCGGCTGGTTCGTGATGGGCGGCTTGGTTGGCCGCAGCGTGCTGGTCTCAGCCGGGCAGGGGCTGCGCACATCGGCCACGTTGCTCTTCTGGGTGCTCGTGGTGGCAGGTATTGTCGAGATGCTGCGCCGGTCGCTGCGCAAAAGCTATGGCGATGCTGCCGAGGCGGTGATCTCGGTGCTCGAGATCATGCTCGACTTCCTGATGATGGCGGTGCAGAGCCCCACGACGCTTGTCATTCTCGGTGTCGGGGGGCTCGTTGCGGGGGCTCTGGCAGAACTGGTGAGCCGCCGCTGGCCATGAGCGATTTGCCGCTCTTCCTCTACGGCACGCTGCGCGACCGGGCCGTGCTGGAAGCCGTGCTGGGCAGGCAGGTGGCCGAGGCGGAACTCACGCCTGCGCTACTGCCGGACCATGCCGCGCGCGAGGTGATGCCGGGCGGCTGGCCGCTGATCCGGCCCGAGGCAGGCGCTGTGGCGCCGGGGCTGCTCTTCGCACCTGCTTTGGCCGAAAGGCTGCGGCTCGACTACTACGAGCTGGGCTATGGCTACCGACTGCGTGCGACCGAGGCGCGGCGTGCGGAGGGGACAGCGGTGCGCGCGCTCGTCTATTTCCCGCCCGAGCGCGGCATAGAGACCGGCGGCCCCTGGAATCTGGCCGACTGGCAGGCACGCGATGGCGGGCTCGCGGCGGAGGCGGCGTCGGAATACATGTCGTTCTTCGGCATCGAACCGACCGAGAGCGTCGCCCTGCGTTACCCGCAGATGCTGGCACGCGCCCAGAGCCGCCTTGCCGCGCGCACCGCGTGCCGCCCGCAGCGGCTGCACAGCGGGCTCCAACGCGCCGCGATCGAGGAGCGCGCCGCGCGCCGACCCTATGCGCGCTTCTTCAGTGTCGAGGAGCGCGACCTCATGCTGCCCGGGCTCGGCGGCGCGCGCATCACGCAGCAGAACCGCGCCGCCTTCGTCGCCGTCGATGCGGTGATGGTGCTGCCCTACGACCCCGTGCGCGACCGGGTGCTGGTGGTCGAGCAGTTCCGCATCGGCGCCTATCTGCGCGGCGACCCGCACCCCTGGACGCTGGAGCCGGTGGCCGGCCGCCGCGACTCTGGCGAAAGCCCCGAGGAGACCGCGCGGCGCGAGGCGCTGGAGGAGGCGGGGGTGCGCATCGTGCGGCTTGAGAAGATCGCCGAATACTACCCCTCGCCC
>PHEG01000269.1 GCA_002842835.1 Alphaproteobacteria bacterium HGW-Alphaproteobacteria-2
GGCAAGAAATCCACCGACAAGGCGCTCGCCAAGGCTGCCGAAGTGTTCGGGCTGCGCGACGGCGAGGAGGTTCTGGCGCGGCTCGGCAGCGCCGAGCTGACCGGCAAGGGGGTGGTCGAGGCTCTCTACCCCGAGCTCGTGGGTCGGTCGCGCGAGGCCGATGTCGCGCCTGCCCGCGCCGTTGTCGGCCTCGCCGACGATCAGGTCTCGCAACGCGCGCCCTGCTGCCAGCCAGTCCCGGGCGAGCGCATCGTGGGCATCTCGCGGCGTGGCCGCGGCGTGGAGGTGCATGCGATCGACTGCGCCGCTCTCGCCGATTTCGAGAGCCAGCCGGAACGATGGATCGACCTGCAATGGCATTCGGGGCGGCATGCGCCGGTCTATGGCGTGACCCTCGAGATCACCATCCTCAACGATCCGGGCGTGCTGGGGCGCATCTGCACGCTGATCGGCGAGCAGAACGCCAACATCTCGGATCTTCAATTCACCGAACGCAAACCCGATTTCTACCGTATCCGCATCGACATCGAGGTTCGCGATGCAGAACATCTTCATAATGTCATGATGGCGGTGGAAGCTGACGTGGATGTGGCCGGGCTCGAACGGCTGCGCGATCTCGGGCGCTTGCCTGTGCCTGACGCGGCCGAGCGCCCGGGCGGTTGAGAGAGGCGGAGGTTCGGGCGTGTTCAAGCGGAGAGTAAGGCGCGGCTGGCTGACCTGGCTTTCGCATTTCTTCTACCCCCCCGGCGGCTGGGGCCGGGCCGCCAGCTATGTCGCGCACCGGCTGCGACGCCTGCCCGACACGCCCGAGAAGATCGCACGGGGCTTCGCGGCGGGCGTCTTCGTGAGCTTCACGCCCTTCTTCGGCTTCCACTTCCTTTGCGCCGCGCTTGCGAACGTATTCGTGCGGGGCAACCTGCTGGCGTCGCTTCTCGGCACCTTCGTGGGCAACCCGCTGACCTTCCCTCTCATTGCCACCGCGAGCCTGGAGACAGGGGCCTGGCTAACCGGAACGCGAGCGAGTTTCGGCTTTCGCCATGTCGTCGATGCGTTCGGCAATGCCTCGGTGGAGCTGTGGCGCAATGTCAAGGCGCTCTTCACGGCCGACGTGCCGCATTGGGAGAGTCTGCTGGGCTTCTACGACACGGTGTTCTTCCCCTATCTCGTCGGCGGGCTCTTGCCTGGTATCGCCGCTGCGGTCGTGGGCTATCTGATCGCCCGGCCGGTGATCGCGGCCTACCAGAAGCGGCGTCGGCGCAAGCTGGCTGAGAAATGGGCACGGCTGAAGCTGCGCCACCAGCCCGACGGAAGCGACGTTCTGCTGCCAAACGGAAATGGAGCGGACGCGCGCGGCACCGGCAGCGACGACGATCTGCGTTGAGGGATGGTCCCCGGGGCCCCTTGCTGGGTTGGGGGCTGTTGATCAACGGGACCCCGGGGTGAGCGTCTTTCGCTACAGGGCCTTTCTCGCCGGGGATCGCGGCGCTTCGCGGGAGCGGGCGGGGAGTGGACAGGGTCTTTTCAGGGCCAATCTGTGGCGGCGCTTGATTTCCGTGCGCCGCCGGGCAACTCTTGCGGAATGGATGTTCATTCCCCCGCGAGCCTCGCAGTTGCCCAGACGGCGGTGCCGCAGCGCGTGAGCTTCGACCGGCGCGAACTCGGGGTCATCCTGTCGCTCTACGGGCGCATGGTCGCCGCCGGGGAGTGGCGTGACTACGGCCTGTCCTGCCTGCGCGAAGTGGCGGTCTTTTCGGTGTTCCGGCGCAGCGCGGAGCATCCGCTCTACCGCATCGAGAAGCGCCCGCGGATGCGCGAGCGGCAGGGTCAGTATGCCGTGATCGCGCTCGACGGGCGCATCCTGCGCCGCGGGCACGACCTTGGCACCGTGCTGCGCGTTCTGGAGCGGCGGCTCATCCGTGCGGTGGACGCTCGGGGCTGACGCTCAGGGGCACTCCGGGATCCTCACGGATTGTTACAAATCTTCCGTAATTGGCGAAACTTGCGCAGAAAAAGGCCGATCGGGAAACTGCCGGGTTTCCAGGCCTAACAGATTGAAAAAACAAATTTTACTTGGCTGGATCGACGCGTTTCCGGTGTCGGGTCCCGGGCGAGGCCTCTCGGACGGTCAGCTCTATTGCAGCGCCCGAACAAATGCTTATCCGTGACAGGGCTTCCGGTGCGACGGGGGCCGATGGGGACAGTCGTCAAACATCTCCACGCCAAGAGCACGAAAAGATCAGGCAGGGGCAAGGGACGCATGACTCAACCGACACCGACGACGGACGCCAACCTGTTGCGGCTGGGCGATTTTGCTACCTTGATCGAGGCGCTGGAGCATGCCGGGCGCGGCACGAAGGGGCTGAACTTCTACCGCGACAACGCGGTGCTCGACGCGCGGCTGAGCTTTGCCGAGCTGGAGCAGCGGTCGCGGGCTCTGGGTGCGCGGCTTGCTGCGGCCTTCCCGGCAGGCACGCCGCTCGGCATCCTGGCCGAGACCTGCGCGGATTTCGCGGTGCTCTTCTATGCCTGCCAGTATGCCGGTCTGCTGCCCGCGCCGCTGCCTCTGCCGGTCAGCCTGGGCGGTGGCTCGGCCTATGCGGGCTATCTATCACGACATGGGGCTCATCGGCTTCTTCCTCGCGCCGATGATGTCTCAGATTTCGGTCGATTACCTGACGCCATCGGGCTTCGCTCGGCGCCCCATCTCGTGGCTGAAGCTCATCTCCGAGAACCGGGGCACGCTGGCCTACTCGCCCTCCTTCGGCTTCGAGATTTGTGCGCGGCGCTGGCGTGGCGAGCCGCTCGATCTTACTTGCTGGCGCGTCGCCGGGATCGGCGGCGACATGGTGCGCGACAAGGCGCTCTCGGTGTTTTGCGACATCTTCGCCGATCAGGGCTTCGACCCGAGCGCACTGGTGCCGAGCTATGGCATGGCCGAGGTCACGCTGGCGGCCACCTTCTCGCCGCTCGGGCGCGGGCTGCGCCGCGATCTCGTCGATCTCGACCGGATGCGTGCCACCGGCGTGGCGATGCCCGCCTCCGAGATCACGCGCGACCATGGCAGCCGCACGTTCATCTCATGCGGTCATATCCTGCCGGGGCACGGGCTGAAGATTTGCGACGCGCACGGCAATGAACTGGGTCAGCGCCGGGTTGGGCGCATCTTCTTGCGCGGTCCTTCGGTGATGGGTGGCTACCGCCGCGCCGATGGCGTGGTGGACCCGGCGGTGGATGCCGAGGGCTGGCTCGACACCGGCGATCTGGGCTACTGGCTCGACGACGAGCTGGTGATCACCGGGCGGCACAAGGACCTTATCCTGTGGAACGGGCGCAACATCTGGCCGCAGGACCTCGAATGGACGGCCGAGAGCGCCACGCATCTGAACATCGGCAAGTGCGCCGCCTTCCAGATCGCTTCCGAGGACGACAACGAGGATATCGTGCTGCTGGTCGAAAGCCGCATGCGCGATACTGCCGAGGCCGAGGCGATGGCCGCCGAACTGAGCGCGCTGGTGCGCAAGACGGTGGGCGTGCCGGTGCGCGTGGTGCCGGTTCCTGCGCGCAGCCTGATCATGACCTCCTCGGGCAAGCTCAGCCGTGCGGCGAACCGTGCGAAATACGAGGCAGGCGGCTTCGGCGCGGCCGAGGAGCGCGACGCGATCTCCGCATGAGGGCGCCACCGCCGCCGGTGGCCCTGACCGGGGCGACCGGCTTTGTGGGCCGGGCACTGATGCGCGAACTGGCGCGGCGTGGCGTGGCGGTGCGCGCGCTCACCCGGCGTGGGCCCGAGGGCGCGGGCTGGGTGCGCGGCGATCTCGACGATCCTGGCGCACTGGCCCGGCTGGCTGAGGGAGCGCGAGTGCTGGTGCATGTCGCGGGTGCCACACATGCGCTGGGACGCGCAGGTTACGATGCCGTCAATGTCACCGGTGCGGCACGGGTGGCCGAGGCGGTGCGGACGGCAGGCGTGGCGCATCTTGTCCATCTCTCTTCGCTCGCGGCGCGGCGGCCCGCGATCTCTCCCTATGCGGCGAGCAAGCATGCCGGAGAGCAGGTGGTGCTGGCCGAGGCGGGCGATGCCACGGTAACGCTGGTGCGTCCTCCCGCGGTGATCGGCCCGGGTGATCGGGCAACGAAGCCGCTGATCGACGCAATGCGGTTGGGGCTGCTGACCGCGCCAATGGAGCCCGCGGGCGTGGAGCGCCGCTTTTCAGTCATCCATGTGGACGATCTGGCGCGGCTCCTCGCCGATCTGGCGCTGGGCTTGCGACCCGGCGGCGAGCTCGTCGATATGGCAGGCACGCGGGAGGTGACCTGGGCGCGGCTGGCCGAGGCCGCGGGCGCGGCGACGGGCCGCCGGGTGCGGCTTCTGCGCCTGCCTGCCGCTACGCTGCATCTTGTAGGGGCGGCGGGGGATGCGCTATCGGCGCTGACGGGCCGCCCGGGCATGGTCTCGCGCGGGAAGATGCGCGAGATGCTGGCCGAGGAATGGCTCTCGGCGGCCGAGTTGGACGGCGCGATGGGACTCGAGGCGGCGCTGGCAAGCTGCCTCGGCCCGCAAGAAGGGGAAACGGCACGGTGAGCGACGACAGCCAGGAAGTGTTCGAGACGATCTGCCGGGCCTTGCGCGTGCATGCGGGCGACGAGGCCAAGATCACCCGCGAGACGATGATCCTCGCTGATCTGGAGATCGATTCGGTCGATGTCTTCGACATGATCATGGAGGTGGAGGACGCCTTCGACATCTCGATCCCCATGGAGGTGATCGGCGAGGTGCAGTCGGTGGGCGAACTCACCGATGCAGTGGTCAGGCTGCGGAAGGGCTGAGGACATGGATTTCACCAAACCGATGTTCGCCAAATACGCGCGGCTGGCCGAGCG
>PHEG01000270.1 GCA_002842835.1 Alphaproteobacteria bacterium HGW-Alphaproteobacteria-2
CGCCAGGTCCGGGTGCTGCGCGGGGTCGAGCAGCGTGGCGCGGCAGGTGGGGCAGCGCAGGTAGCGGCGGCCTTCGAAGGTTCCGAAGGGACCAACGCCCGGCGCGCGGCAGACGGGGCAGGGGATGGTATCCATGCGCCGCTCTTACCCGCCTGACCGTCTCGGGGGAAGCGCCGGACTCAGCCGTTGACGTTAGCAAATGCCACGATCTGGGCGGTGAGCGCGTCGAGTGTGTCGAGCACCGGCAACCCCGCGGGCAGGGCGTCGGCGAGCAGCGAAAGCTCCGTGCAGGCGATACAGAGCGCCTCTGCCCCCTGGCCTGCCAGCGCCGCAGCCTCCCGCGCCAGCCCCGCGCCGGGGCGTCCGCCCGCCTTCACCGTGCGGATGAGCGCCAGCAGGGCCGCCTCGTCCTCGGCCCAGACCGGCACCAGCCCTGCGGCGGCGAAAGCCGAGTCGAAAACTCTCGCGCGCCGCGTCGCCGGCGAGGCCAGCATCCCCACCCGGGCGCCCGGGGTGCGCGCAGCCAGCCGCGCCGCGCTCGCCGCCACCATGTCGAGCACGGGCAGTGCCGTGGCGGCACGGATCGCGGGCAGATAGGCATGCGCCGTGTTGCAGGGCATCGCCAGCGCTGCTGCGCCTGCGGCTTCCAGGTCGCGCGCCATGCCCGCCAACACGGGCGCCGGGCTCGCGCCCTTGCCCTCGATCAGATGCGCGATGCGGCTTGGCACCTGCGGGTTCTGATGCACGATGAGCGGCACATGCCCCGCGTCGTCCGTTGCGGGCACGGCGGCCAGCACCTTCTGCATGAGAAGGATCGTGGCCTCGGGCCCCATGCCGCCCAGGATGCCGACCGGGCGCATGGCCTCAGCGGCCCGCCCAGGCATGGGCATAGCCTGCAAGCCCCGCGGCGCCGCCGGTGTGCAGGAAAACCACCCGCTCACCGCGTGCGATCTCGCCGCGGCGGATGAGGTCGATTAGCCCTGCTGCACCCTTTGCCGAATAGACCGGGTCTAGCAGGATGCCCTCGGAGCGCGCGAAGAGGTCGATGGCCTCGAGCGTGCTCTCTGCGGGAAGCCCGTAGCCCGGGCCGACGTAATCGCAGTTTGCCACAACGTCTTCGCGGCGCACCACGCCCGCGGCGCCGATCTTTTCAGCAGTCGCCTCGGCGAGGCGGAACACATTGGCCTCCTGCACCTCGCGCGGCGCGCGTACACCGATGCCCAGCACCGGGATCTCCGCCGAGAGTGCGCAGAGCCCCGCCACCAGCCCCGCCTGCGTGCCAGCCGAGCCGGTGGCATGCACGATGCGGTCCACCCGCAGCCCGGCATCGTTGACCTGCGCCAGCAGTTCCAGCGCGCAATTGACATAGCCGAGCGCGCCCGTCGCGTTCGAGCCGCCGCCGGGGATGGCATAGACGCGCAGGCCCTCGGTGCGGCGCGCCTCGGCCACTGCCTCCATCTCGGCGTTCATGTCGGCGCCGCCCGGGCGCTCCTCGATCGTCGCGCCGAAGAGCCGGTCGAGCAGCACGTTTCCGTTCTCGCGGTAGTCCGTGTGGCGGTAGCCGGTGCGGTCTTCCAGCAGCAGGTGGCAGGCCATTCCCAGCCGTGCGGCCGCCGCCGCCGTCTGGCGCGCGTGGTTCGATTGCGTGGCGCCCTGGGTCATTACCATCTGCGCACCCTCGGCCAGCGCCTCGGCCATCAGGAACTCGAGCTTGCGGGTCTTGTTGCCGCCGGTGGCGAGCCCGGTGCAGTCGTCGCGCTTGACCCAGATCTCGGGGCCGCCCAGCGCCGCCGTGAGGCGCGGAAGGGGCTCGAGCGGTGTGGGCAGGTGGCCGAGGCGGACGCGAGGGAAGCGGGCGAGGTGCATTGGCGGTCTCCGGGCAAGGGGCGAAGCTGACGCGCACTCTGCCCCAGCGCCCGTCCTGCTGCCAGCCCCGGACGCGGTCGCCTCACGCCGATGCGAAGAGCCGGTCCAGTGCGCGTCGGAACGCATCCGCGTCTGCGCCGAGACAGGTTCCGATCTCCGCGTTGAAGGCCTCGGCGATGGGCGCAAGTTCGGTCATCATGGCGCGGCCCCTGGCGGTGAGCGTCAGTTCCACCAGCCGCCGGTCGCCGCTGTGGGTGCATTTGGCGACATATCCGGCCGCCTCCAGCCGGGCGGCGGCGCGGCTGACGCGCGACTTCTCCATGTCGGTGCGCGCCACGATCTCGCGCACGCTCACCGCACCCGACTGTGCCAGATGCGCCACCACGCGCCATTCCGCCACCGAGATGCCGAAACGGTCGCGGTAGCGCTCCTCGAAGATGCGGCTCAGCCGCCGCGAGACCATCGCCACCCGGTAGGGCAGAAACGCATCGAGATCGAAGACGGGTGCAGTCATGCGGCAATCATTGCGATTGCAACGGCCGCGTCAAGCCCCGCCTCTCCGGGCGCAGCGCCCGGCAGGCGCGCGTTTTTCTGGACCGGAGGGCGCGCGCAGGTTATCGTGGAAGCACACGGGACGCGAGATCCCGGGCAAGAGGCAGACATGGCATTGACGGAGCGGTTTTCGAACCTGCCGGAGTATGCGTTTCCGCGCCTGCGCGCGTTGCTTGACGGGCA
>PHEG01000271.1 GCA_002842835.1 Alphaproteobacteria bacterium HGW-Alphaproteobacteria-2
ACGATGCAGCTCAGTCCGTCGGCGCGGCTGACCAGAACGGTGAAGGTCCCTCCGCCCGGGGCGGCCCAGACCTCGATCATCTGGCGCGGGTTCTGCAGCCCGGCGCCGGCCAGTTGCTCGGAATAGCCCTCGGCGAGGCGCTTGACGATGTCGGCACGCGGACCGCATGCCGTCTGCGCCTCGGCGGGCGGCGCATGGGCTGCGGCGCCGAAGAGCAGGGCGGCGGTGAAGATGCGCTTGAACATGGCTGTCTCCTGTTGTGTTTTGGAGGCGGGGTATTCCGCCTGTCCGAGGTAGATATCGGTTTGCCGGCTGCCCGGGCCAAAGCACTTCCGCGCACAGCCCCGTGGCAGTCCGCGAGGAAGGGCGGATATGCTGCGGCGCGTCACGAAATCGGGGCAGGTCTCTGTGCGGTCCGCCCCGGGAGGAGCCTGGATGCCCAACCCACCGCGCGCCTGGCAGCGCATGCTTTCGGGCCGCAGGCTCGATCTGCTCGACCCGGCGCCGCTCGACATCGAGATCGCGGACATCGCCCACGGGCTCGCTTTCGTGGCGCGCTGGAACGGGCAGACGCAGGGCGACTGGCCCTATTCGGTGGCCGAGCATTCGCTTCTGGTGGAAGAGATTTACGCCCGGCTCGACGCGCGCGCCACGCCGCGCTGGCGGCTGGCGGCACTGCTGCACGATGCGCCGGAATATGTGATCGGCGACATGATCTCGCCGGTGAAGGGCGCGGTCGGGCCCGGCTACGACGCGCTGGAGGAGCGGCTGGCGGCGGCGGTGCACCTGCGCTTCGGCCTGCCTGCAGCACTGCCCGCGACCGTCAAGGCGGCGATCAAGCGCGCCGACCGGCTCTCCGCCTGGTTCGAGGCGGTGCGCATCGCGGGCTTCACCGAGGCCGAGGCAGACCGCTTCTTCGCCCGCCCGAACCCCGCGTTGCGCGAAAGCGTCGCTATCCGCCTGCGCCCGCCCGCCGAGGTGCGCGCGGCCTTCCTCGCGCGGCACGCGGCGCTGTTGGCGCTCTGCGGCTGAGCCGCTTCAGACCCCGAGGCACCAGCGCAATACCGCCTTTTGCGCATGCAGCCGGTTTTCGGCCTCGTCGAACACCACCGATTGCGGCCCGTCCATCACCGCGTTGGTGACCTCCTCGCCACGGTGCGCAGGCAGGCAGTGCATGAAGAGCGCATCTCGCTTCGCCCCGGCCATCAACGCCTCGTTCACCTGGTAGCCGCGCAGCAGGTTGTGGCGCCGTTCCTTGGTGGACTGGCTGTCATGCATGGAAACCCATGTATCGGTCACCACCAGATCGGCCCCTTCCACCGCGCGCAGGGGATCGCGCTCTATGTTGATCGCCGCGCCCTCGCTGCGCGCCTGCCCGATGAACTCCGGTTCCGGGTCGAGCTGCGGCGGCCCGGTGAAGGTCAGGTCGAAGTCGAAGCGCCCGGCAGCATGGATGAAGCTGGCGCAGACGTTGTTGCCGTCGCCCGACCACACCACCTTGCGCCCTTTGATCGGGCCGCGGTGTTCCTCGTAGGTCAGGATGTCGGCCATGATCTGGCAGGGATGGCTGCGGTCGGTCAGCCCGTTGATCACCGGCACGCTGGCGTGTTCGGCAAGTTCCAGCAGCACGCTCTCGTCGAAGGTGCGGATCATGATGAGATCGACATAGCGGCCGAGAACGCGCGCGGTGTCGGCGATCGTCTCGCCGTGGCCGAGCTGCATCTCGGAGCCGGAGAGCACCATCGTCTGCCCGCCCATCTGCCGCACGCCGACATCGAAGGAAACGCGCGTGCGGGTGGATGGCTTCTCGAAGATGAGCGCCACCATGCGCCCCGCGAGCGGCTGCGCATCGTCGGGCGCGCCATGCGGACGGCCGTCGCGCGCCATCTTCATGGCGCGCGCGCTGTCGAGCATGCCGCGCAGATCGGCCCGGTCGGTCTTGTGGATGTCGAGGAAGTGCCTCATGCGTCCGCCCCCCGAACCTCCAGAGCCGCGGCGGCGCGGCCCAGCCGCGCCACGCCCTCGGCGATCTCCTCATCGGAAATGGTCAGCGGTGGCAGGATGCGCAGCACGTTGTCGCCCGCCAGAACCGTCAGCACATGCGCCGCCACACCCGCCTTCACCATGTCCATGTTGGGCACGCGACATTTCAGCCCCAGCATCAGCCCGCTGCCGCGCACCTCTTCGAAGACCTCGGGGTGCTCGGCCACCAGCCCTTCCAGCCGCTGGCGCAAGAGTCCCGCCTTGCGGTTCACCTCTGCAAGGAAGGCAGGATCGTTCACGATCTCCATGACCCTCGCGCCCACCGCGCAGGCCAGCGGATTGCCGCCGTAGGTAGAGCCGTGGCTGCCCGCCGTCATCGGTGCCGCGGCGGCCTCGGTTGCCAGCACCGCGCCCAGCGGGAAGCCGCCGCCGATGCCCTTGGCCACCATCATGATGTCGGGCCGGATGCCCGCCCACTCATGCGCAAAGAGCCGCCCGGTGCGGCCCATGCCGCATTGCACCTCGTCGAGCACCAGGAGCGCGCCCACCCGGTCGCAGGCCTCGCGCAGCCCCTTCAGGCAGGCGTCGGGCAGCGGACGGATGCCGCCCTCGC
>PHEG01000272.1 GCA_002842835.1 Alphaproteobacteria bacterium HGW-Alphaproteobacteria-2
CTGCGCCGAATTGTCTCAGGCCCCCCGGGCGCAGGGGCGTAGCATGCACCCCAAGGGCTGCGAGAGTCAAAACCGACGAAAGGCACGTTGCCGTGATGCTGGCGATGCTCGACCATGAAGGTTCTGTCCGGCTCGGCGTCATGGCCGCCTGGGAGGTGGTCGCGCCTTGCCGCCGCCGCGAAATCCCCCGCCTGCTGCGCTGGAGCAGCAATCTCGGCGCAGGCGTGCTCGACACCGTGCTGGTGCGGCTCGCCTTCCCGGTGCTGGCCGTGGCGCTGGCCCTGCAGGCCGAGGCCGGTGGCTGGGGGCTCTTCAACGCGCTCGACGTGCCCTTCTGGCTCGCTTTCGTCGCCTCGGTGCTGCTGCTCGACCTCGCGATCTACCTGCAGCATGTGATGTTGCATGCCATCCCCTCACTCTGGCGGCTGCACCGGATGCACCATGCCGACCTGGAATTCGACGCACCACCGGGCTGCGCTTCCACCCGATCGAGATCCTGCTGTCGATGGGCATCAAGCTGGCGGTGGTGGCGGCCCTAGGCCCACCGGCGGTGGCGGTGCTGATCTTCGAGGTGCTGCTGCACGCCACGGCGATGTTCAACCATTCCAACATCCGCCTGCCCCTCGGCCTCGACCGCTGGCTGCGTCTGATGGTCGTCACGCCCGACATGCACCGGGTGCATCATTCGGTGATCCCGGCCGAGACGAACAGCAACTTCGGCTTCAACCTGCCCTGGTGGGACCGGCTGCTGGGCACCTACCGCGCGCAGCCCGCCGCCGGGCACGAGGACATGACCATCGGCATCGAGCAGTTCCGCACGCAGCGCGATCTCTGGCTCGACCGGGGCCGCCGAGACGCTGGCCGCAATCCGGGCGCTGGTGTTCTGAGCGTTATATGGTGCGTGCGGAACCGTGTTCCGTAGCCGCGCGCTTCCTCACATGACCGAGAGCCGCACCCGGTGCGGCACAGTCCGCCTTGTCCCCAGGATGCAGGCCACGGCAGAATGCGGGCCGGGACCGGGATGCGGCGAGAGGGACGAAGGGATGCGTAACAATAGCAAAACGCCCTGGCTGGCCCCGACGGCGGCGATCGGGTCGCTTGTGGCCTGCTACGGCACGCTCGCGGCGGTGGCCCTGCTGGGGGCTCTGGGCGTGACGATCGCGCTGAATACGGCAGTCTGGGCAGGCGCAATCCTGCTGTTCGCCGGACTGACGTTGCTGGCCCTTTTGGCCCGTTGGCGCCGACACGGGCGCCGCGCCCCCGTCGCGCTGGCAGGCATGGGGGTCTTGCTGATCGGCTATGCCATGCTCGTCTCCTACACGCGCACCGTCGAACTGGCGGGCTTCGCCGCACTCGTCGCCGGAACGGCGCTGGACTGGCGCATCGGGCGCAACCCGGCCGGGCAGCGCGCATGACCTCGTCCGATCGGCCCCCGATCCTGCGCGACAAACAGCACGACGCCCCTTCCGCCTTCACCCCCGAAAGCCTGCTGCGCGAAGCGAAGCGTCAGAAGGGCGCGGGCGCGGTGGAAGTGCCCGCGATCTGCCTGCTCGACCCGGACGGCGACATGCTGCGCTCCCTTCGAGCGGCGGGCCGGGCGCGGCGGCATCCCGGCTGGGTCTGCTATCACACCGAGATGTGGGTGTTCGGTCTGGAGGGCCGCGAGATCGGCCTCGTGGCCTGCGCGGTGGCCAGAGTTGCCGTGCTTCATCCTGATCGCCCGGGCACTGCGCGACGAGGGCACCAGCTATCACTACCTGCCGCCCGCCGACTGGGCCGAGGGCGACGCGGCCCTGCTCGCCCGGCTTGACGGTGCCTTCGAGGGGCTGGCGCAACCCGTGCTGACCGGCGCGGTCTGGACGACCGACGCCCCCTTCCGCGAGACGCAGGCGGCGATAGATGCGGCCCGCTCGGCGGGAGCACTGGCGGTGGAGATGGAGGCCGCGGCGCTTTACGCCTTCGCCCGGGCGCGCGGGCGGGCGGTGGCGTGCCTTGCCCATGTCACCAACCAGATGGGCCAGGTGGAGGGTGATTTCGAGAAGGGCGCCGAGATGGGCGCGCGCGACGCGCTGGATCTGGTGGCACGGGTGGCGGCACGGCTCGCGCCCTGAACCCCGGACCTGGCGCGGCGCGCCATCGACCTCGTAGTGCCGTGAGTGTTCTCGCCAAGGCGAAGACGGTCCAGGCGCTCAGATCGCCACCTCCGCCGCCACGCCGCGCGCCAGCGCCTCCGCCAGCGCGCACGCCGCCACGGCGATGTCCTGCAAGCCTACCCCCGTGCCGTCGAAAAGCGTGATCTCGTCCGCGCCCGCACGCCCCGGATGCGCGCCGGTGATGACATCGCCGATCGGCGTGATGTCGCCCTCGGCGATCAGCCCCGCCGCCAGCGCATGCTGGCACTCGCCGATGCTCGCGGCCTGCGCCACCTCGTCGGTGAAGAGTCGCGCGCGCGCCAGCAGCGCGGGCTCCACCTCCTGCTTGCCCTTCGTATCGGTGCCCATGCAGGCCAGATGCGTGCCGGGGCGCACATGCGCATCCCTGAGGCTTGCCGCAGGGCTCGAGGTGATGGTGACGATCACATCGGCCTCGGCCCCCAGCCGATCGAGCGTGACCGCCTCGAACGGCAGGCCAAGCTCCGCCGCCACCTCCGCCAGCCGCCCGAGCATCTCCGGGTGATAGTTCCAGCCCAGCACCCGCTCGAAGGGCCGCACGCGCGCCGCCGCGCGCATCTGGAATGCGGCCTGATGGCCCGCGCCGACCATGCCCAGCACCCGCGAGTCGCTACGCGCCAGCCGGTCGATGGAAATGGCCGAGGCGGCGGCCGTGCGCAGCGCGGTCAGCAGGTTGCCGCCGACCAGCGCCAGCGGTCGCCCGCTCTCGGGATCGAAGAGCATCACCGTGCTCTGGTGGTTCGGGATGCCGCGGTCCGCATTACCGGGAAAATATCCCCCTGCCTTCACCCCCAGCATGCCGCCCGCCCGGTCGAGCCCCGACTTGAAACCGTACTGCCGCCCCTCGCCCAGCGCCTCGCGCACCACGGGGAAGTTATACGCCTCGCCTCGCGCCATGGCGTCGAAGACCGCCTCGACCGCCTGATAGGCCGCCTCCGGGCTCACCAGTTCCGCGATCCGCTCCTCGGGCACGATCAGCATGACCCCCTCCCTCAACTTTCCGGAAATACTCCCGCCGGAGGCACCGCCGCCGCAAGGCGGCGCCACTACAGGCGTGCCGCCGTCAGGCGGCCCATCAAGACAGCATCAATAGGCCTTGCCGCGCGCCGAGACGGGCCAGACCGCCTCCACCTTTCCGCCGCGCACGCCGACATACCAGTCGTGCACGTTGCAGGTCGGGTCGCAGTGGCCGGGCACGAGGCGCAGCTTGTCGTTCACCCTCAGCACGCCGGCCGGGTCGGCGATAACCCCGTGCTCGTCGGAGCATTTGACATATTCCACATCCTTGCGCCCGAAGACCTTGGGCAGGCCGCTGTCCACCGACTGCGCCTTGAGGCCCGCGTCGCAGATCGCCTTGTCGGGCTTGGCGTGGGACATCACCGCAGTGAGCAGAAAGAGCGCGTTCTCCCACTCGCCCTCGTCGATACGTCGGCCCCCGGCATCGAGGATGCGACCGTAATCGGCATCCATGAAGGCGTAGGAGCCGCATTGCAGCTCGTTATAGACGCCGGACGTGCCCTCGAAGTAATAGCTGCCGGTGCCACCGCCGCCGACGATGTCGCATTCCAGCCCCTGTGCCTTCAGCCCCTCGACGGCATCGCGCACCTGCGCCACCGCGATCTCGATCTTCGCCTTGCGCTCATCGTATCGGTCGAGATGCTGCATGGCGCCCTGATATGCCTGAAGCCCCGCGAACTTCAGCCCCGGCGCGGCGTCGATCGCCCGGGCGATCGCCACCACCTCGGGCGTCGTCGTCACCCCGCAGCGCCCGGCGCCGCAGTCGATCTCCACCAGGCACTCGATCTCGGTGCCGTGCCGCACCGCCGCGGCCGACAGTTCCGCCACATTGGCGATGTCGTCCACGCAGACCAGCGTGCGCGCGCCCAGCTTCGGCAGCCGCGCCAGCCGGTCGATCTTGGC
>PHEG01000273.1 GCA_002842835.1 Alphaproteobacteria bacterium HGW-Alphaproteobacteria-2
GCGCCCCGTCACCGGCACCAGCGCCACCCAGGCGGCGCGCCTGCCCAGTGCCGAGAGCACGGCATAGTCCGTCGTCGCGCGCTTCGCACCCTCGGTCGCGTCCACCTTGTCGGGCAGCACGAGGCGCATCTTCTCGTTCTCGCCGCTGTGCCCGTGGCCTGGCGACTTCACGAGGCCAAAGCGGATGGTTCCCATGCGCGGGTTTGGCACACCGGCCACCGCCGCCCAGTAGATCTTGCGCGTCTCGCGGTCGCGGAAGGCGCGCGTCAGCGCCGCCGCAGCCCGCGCGCTGCGCGCCAGCAGCAGCACGCCCGACGTGTCGCGGTCGAGCCGGTGGACGAGGCGCGGCTTCTCCTCGCCGTCTCCGACGAGCGCAGCGGCCAGCGCGTCGACATGGCGCTCGGTACCGCTACCGCCCTGCACGGCGAGGCCGGGCGGCTTGTCGAGCGCGATCATGTCCGCGTCCTGCCAGAGAACCGCGGCGCGGATCATCGCCGCATCCGCCGCGCTCACGGCGGCGGGGCGCAAGGCGGCCGGGGCGGCCTGCGGCAGGGGCGCGGGGATGGGGGGCAGGCGCACGTGCTGCCCCTCCGCCAGCCGGGTGGCGGGCTTCACCCGGGCGCTATCCACCCGGATCTCGCCCTTGCGGCACATCTTCTCGATGTGCGCCTGCGCAAGATGAGGAAACTGCCGCCTCAGCCAGCGGTCGAGCCGCAGATCACCTTCGCCCGGCCCGACCGTGAGATGGCTCACGCCTGTCATGCCAGCACCCGTCCCAGCGCCGCACCCGCCGCCACACCGGCAAGGCAGAGCGCCAGCGTGCCTAGCACATAGGCCCCTGCAGCCACCCAGCGCCCCTCACCCGCCAGCGCGAAGGCATCGAGCGAGAAGGCCGAGAAGGTGGTGAAGCCGCCGAGAACGCCGGTCACCAGGAGCGGCGCCAGTCGGTCGAGCCCGCGGCTTGTCAGGATGACCCACAGAAGCCCGATTGCCGCCGAACCGAGCACGTTCACGCCAAGCGTCCCCCAAGGGAATGTCCCTCCGAGAAGCCGCAGCGCCCCCAGCCCCGCCAGATAGCGGCAGACCGCGCCGAGCGCGCCGCCGAGAGCCACTTGCAGAAGCGTTCCAGTCATCGCCCCCATCTTACGGTTCACCTTGGAGAAATACTTCGGGCACCGCGACAGAGCCCGGATCTTCCGCCGCTCTAGCCGCCGCAGCGCCGCTGTCAACCCTCGTTGCCCTTGCGCCGCTCGGCCCGCAGCTTGGCGAAGAACGCCACCCGCTTCTTCAACTCGCGCTCGAAGCCGCGCTCGACCGGCAGGTAATAGACGCCGCGCGGCATGCCGTCGGGGAAATAGTTCTGTCCGGAAAACCCGCCCTCGACGTCGTGGTCGTACTCGTAGCCGGCGCCGTAGCCCTCGTTCTTCATCAGTTTCGTCGGCGCGTTCAGGATGTGCTTTGGCGGCGGCTTCGAGCCGGTTTCCTTCGCCGCCCGCCGCGCCGACTTGTAGGCCATGTAGCCCGCGTTCGACTTCGGCGCGAGCGCGAGATAGGCCACTGCCTGTGCCAGCGCCAACTCGCCCTCGGGCGAGCCCAGCCGCTCGTAGACCTGCCAGGCCTCGAGGCAGATGGTCTGCGCCTGCGGCTCGGCGAGGCCGATGTCCTCGATCGCCATGCGCAGGATGCGCCGCGCCAGGTAGCGCGGGTCCTCGCCGCCCTCCAGCATCCGCGCGAGCCAGTAGAGCGCCGCGTCCGGGTCCGAGCCGCGCACCGACTTGTGCAGCGCCGAGATGAGGTTGTAATGCGCGTCGCCCGACTTGTCATATTGCGCCGCGCGCCGTTGCAGGCGGCGGCCCAGTTCGGCGGTGCCGAGCGGCTTCTCCGCCTGCCAGCCCGCCACCTGCTCGACCAGGTTCAGAAGCGCCCGCCCGTCGCCGTCGGCCATCTCGAGCAGCGCCTCGCGCGCCGGGCCGTCGAGCGGCAGTGCGCGGCCCAGCGCCTTCTCGGCGCGCTGTGCCAGAAGTTCGAGATCGGCGAGCGTGAGCCGCTCCAGCACCAGCACCTGCGCGCGCGACAGAAGCGCCGCATTCAACTCGAAGGAAGGATTTTCCGTGGTCGCCCCCACCAGCAGGATCGTGCCATCCTCCATGTGCGGCAGGAAGCCGTCCTGCTGGGCTTTGTTGAAGCGGTGGATCTCGTCCACGAAGAGAAGCGTCCCCCGCCCTTGCCCGCGCCTCAGCTTCGCCGCCTCGAAGACCTTGCGCAGCTCCGGCACGCCGGTGAAGATCGCGCTGATCTGCACGAAGGCGAGGTCGGTCTCCTGTGCGAGCAGCCGGGCGATGGTGGTCTTGCCGGTGCCCGGCGGCCCCCAGAGGATGAGGGAGGGCAGGCTGCCCCCCGCCAGCATCCGCGTCAGTGCCCCCTCGGTGCCGAGGAGATGGCCCTGCCCGATCACCTCGGCCAGATGCACCGGGCGCAGCCGGTCGGCCAGCGGCCGCGGGGCCTGCGGCGCGTCGTCTGCGGGCGGTCGATCGAAGAGGTCGGTCATGGACGGCAGTCTAGGCCCGCGCCGGGCGGTGGGGAAGCGGGCTCAG
>PHEG01000274.1 GCA_002842835.1 Alphaproteobacteria bacterium HGW-Alphaproteobacteria-2
GCCACGACCAGCACGGGGACAGCGCCCAGCATCGCGCGGGCCTTCTCGCCCAGGCTGGTGGCCGGACCGGGGGGGCCGTATCCGCGCCGAACCGTGCAAAGCAGCGCAATGACCAGAAGAAACGCGCAAAGCAGCAGCAGCCCCGGAAGCACGCCCGCGAGGAACAGCCGCCCGATCGACTGCTCGGTGAGAATGGCATAGATCACGAAGCCGGTGGAGGGAGGGATGAGGATGCCCAGCGTGCCCCCCGCCGCCACCACCCCGGTGGAAAGGCGTGTGTCGTAGCCGAAACGGTCCATCTCGCCCAGGCTGACCTTGCCGATGGTCAGCGCCGAGGCAACCGACGAGCCCGAGAGCGCCGCAAAGCCGCCGCAGCCGATCACCGTGGCCGAGGCGAGCCCGCCGCGGATCTGCCCGACCATGGCATAGGCGGCGTCGTAGAGCTGGCGGCTCATGCCGATGGAGCTGGCGATGTTGCCCATCAGGATGAAGAGCGGGATCACCACCAGTTCCGGGTTCGTGGCGAGGGTGAAGGTCTCCGAGGCCAGGAGGCTCGCCGCGGCGTTCCAGCCGTTCAGGAGCCAGATGCCGGTGAAGCCGACGAGCAGCATCGCCATGCCGAACGCGCCGATCTCGCCGCCGCTCATCGGCGCGCCCCGCTCACGCCGGGCCGCAGCGCGATCTCGGCCGCGCGCAGCGCCATGCCGGCCGCAGTGAGCAGCGCGAAGCCACAGAGCGCCCACTGGAACCACGCCTTTGGCAGGCGCAAAAGATTGGTCGAGAGGTTCAGCATCTGCGAGATCTTCGAGCTCTCATAGACCGCCCAGGCAATCAGCACGAAGATCACCGCGCCGAGCAGCGCCGCCGCAAAGTCGATGGCGCGGTTGAACCGGGGCGGAAAACGATGTTCCAGCAGATCGACGGCGATGTGCCCGCCACGCCGGTCGCAGAGCGCCATGCCGCCGAACACCACCAGGACCATGCCCATGGTCACCAGGTCCTGCGAGCCGTAGACGCCCACCACGGCGAAAAGGCCCAGGATGCCGATGCTGGCGGACAGGCCTATCAGCCTGTCCGCCACGGCCCGCAGAAGCTGCACTCAGTTGCCCCGCATCTTGGCCAGCGTCGCCGCTCCATCCACCGAGGCCACGTAGTTGTTCACCACCGCGGCCACCGCGTCAGCGAAGGCCTGCGCCTCGGCGGGGGTGAGATCGACGATGGTGTTGTCGCCTGCCGCGCGCGCCGCCTCGAGCGCTGCCGTGGCGGTGGCGTTCCAGGCGTCCTCGGCGCTCTTCGAGAGCGCCACGCCGGCCGCCGCATCCACCGCGGCGCGGTGCTCGGGGCTCAGCGAATCGTATTTCGCCTGGCCCATCACAACGAAGAACGAGCCGCGCCCGATGTTCGCGCCCAGCGTGTAGCTGTTGGCCACCTCGTCGAACTTGAAATCGGTGAGCGTGGAGGCGCCGGTGATCACCCCGTCGATGAGCCCGGTCTGGAGTGCGTTGTAGACCTGGTTGATCGGCATCTGCACCGGGGTCGCACCCAGAGCCGTGGCAACCTCGGCCATGGTGGCGCCCGCGACGCGGATCTTCAGCCCTGCGAGATCGGCCGGCGTGCGCACCACCCGGTCCTTCATGATGAAGATGTTGGGCTCGGAGGTCCAGAGCGCCAGCGGCTTGGTCGCCGGGAACTCGCCCGCAAACTCGTCAAAGGCGCGCCAGATCGCCTCGTAGCCCGGCGTTTCGAGCGGGATGGCGTTCGGCAGCTCGACGATCATCGCCTTGCCGAACTGCGACGAGGTATAGCCCGGCAGGCCCCAGGCGATGTCGGCCGCGCCCTGCACGGCGCGCACATACTGCTCTGCCGGGCCCGCGCCCAGTTCGCCGCCGTGATAGCCACGCACAGTAAGCGCGCCCCCGGTGGCCGCCGAGAGATCGGCGTTCAGCTTCTCGATGACGCTCGCGTTGATCGTGTGGAACGGCGGCGTGAAGTTGGCGAACTTCAGTTCTTCCGCCGAAGCGGCGCCACTGCCGAGCACGAGCGCCGCGGCAGCAATGATGCGAGTCAGTTTCATGTCAGTACCTCCCTGTAGACATGACGATTCAGTCCGGTCTTGCTCTCCCGGAGCGGGGGCAGCGCCCCTACTCCGGGCCTGCCGCCTCAGCCGCGCCGCGAGCGCCAGCTGTCGGCGTAATTCTCGCGCGCCTCGGCGGCATAGGGCGTGGGCGCCACGCGCACGCGGATCTCGGCCTGCCGGTGCGGCTCGGTCGAGGTCTTGCCGGTGGTTTCCGGCTCGCCCCATTTCAGCGTGAGGATATCGCCTTCCTGCACGTCCGGCGACACCACGCCAAGGCTGAGAAGGCAGCGCTCGTTCCAGGAATAGCCGTTGAACATGCTCATCCCCACCATCTTGCCGTCGCGCAGCACCATATCGGCGGAAGACGAGGCGTAGTTGGGCTGCGGGAAGTCGATCCATTTATAGGGCGTGCCCTGCTCGAACCCCGAGGCTATGACCTTGAGAACATCGTCGCGGTTCCACTCGAACGTCACCTTCTTGCGGTTCTTCGGGCTGCCCTTCATTGCGGCAAGCGCCTGCTTGCCGATGAAATCGTCTTTCTTCCAGCCGATGTAGAACCCGTAGCCCAGTTCGAAGGGGTTGGTATAGTAATCCTCGATATTGTCGGACACGAAAGACCCGCCGATGGCGCCCGCCGCCTCGTACATGTCCGCGCCCAGCCAGTCGCGGTAGTCGGCCAGCATGCCGCCGCCGGTGTAGATGCCGGGCAGCGGCGAGGGAATCCAGCCCGATTCGAGCGTGTTGGTCGAATAGGCGCGGCTGCCGCAGCGCACGAGCCGCACGCCCGCGTCCTGCGCCGCCTCCTGGATCGTGGACAGGATATAGGCCTTGTCCTCGTAGGGCCCCCAGATCTCCAGCCCCGGTGCGCCAGACATGCCGTGGCGCAGCGCCTGCACCCGCTTCGAGCCGATGTTGATCCAGTCCACATGGAAGAAGGGGATGTCGGGGATCGGCCCGCCGTTCATCTTCTCGAAGATCCTCGGTGCCTCCGGCCCCTGAATCTGGAAGCGGTAGTGCACGCGCAGCACGCGCTCGCCCTCCGGGCGCGAGGTCGAGCGCGGGTCGTATTTCAGCCGCACGTTCCACTTGCCCCAAGCGGCGGCGAACATCAGCCAGTTCGAGGTCGGCGCGCGGCCAACCAGCACATACTTGTCCTCGCGCTCGCGGAAGATGATGTGATCCCCGATCACATGCCCGGCGGGTGTCACCGGCACGAAGTGCTTGGCGCGGTTGAGGTCGAAATTGGCGAAGCTGTTGATCCCGTGATGCGAGAGGAACTCGGTCGCCTGCGGGCCCTCGACGATCACCTCGTCCATGTGGTGGCTCTGATCGAACAGCACGGCGGACTCGCGCCAGGCGGCCTGCTCGTTGCGCCAGTTCTCGAACTC
>PHEG01000275.1 GCA_002842835.1 Alphaproteobacteria bacterium HGW-Alphaproteobacteria-2
TCGAGGGTGGCGAACTCGACGGCTTCGAGACTGCGCCCGGGCCCGGCGCGGCGGATGACTCCGGTCTTGAACAGGCCGATGACCGTTTCGGCGAGCGCGTTGTCGCAGGAATCGCCGACGCTGCCGACTGAGGGAGCGATGCCGGCCTCGCCGAGGCGCTCGCTGTAGCGGATGGACAGGTATTGCGACCCCCTGTCGCTATGATGGATCAACCCGCCGCCTTCGACGGGTCGCCGGGCGTGGATCGCCTGCCCCAGCGCGTCCAGCACGAAGCGCGCCTCCGCGCTCCGGGCGACGCGCCAGCCGACGATGCGCCGGGCGTAGGCGTCGATCACGAAGGCCACGTAGACGAAGCCGTTCCAGGTGGCGACATGGGTGAAGTCGCTCGCCATCGTCCTCGGACCGATGGCGGACGATGGCTCGCCCCAGAGCCTGTTCGGCGCCGGCGCCTTGAAGTCCCGCTTCACGCGGTCGAGCGGACACGGCGTGGACTTGTCGCTGATCGTGGTTCTAACTGACTTTCATCGGACAATTCCCTTGAGGCCCATCTGGCCCATCTGGCGCATCAGGCGGGCAACGGTGCAGCGGGCGACGTTGACGCCCTCTCATCCTGATCGTCGCGCCCGTCGCATCCAGATTGTCGCGCCGCAGCAGGGTACGGCTTCGTCGTCTTCTTCGGTTCCATGGACCCCATCCTTCCAAAAGTCGGGGCCTCCGGGAAACCCGGCGCGGTTCAGGCGCTCCAGATGGACTCCCACTGACACCTCCCGCGTAAATCTCCACACAGGGTCGCATCGCAGCTTACAGATTCAGCAGGAAGGTGGGATCAGGACAGCGCTTACAGTCCAGCACCTGTTGCCCCACCTGAAAACCGTATCGCGCCAAATGCCAAACGGAGACTCGCGACATTCTGGGTATCTATTTCTCCTGTAATTTCAAGTCTCTAGGGGTCGATGCGACCTGCAAGCCACGGAAATCGCACCACAATGCGCAAGGCGTAACAATATTCAAATTCAATGACTTATGTGGTGGCGGCGGGTGTGAGATTCGAACTCACGGAACGGTTCCCCGTTCGGTCGTTTTCAAGACGACTGCCTTAAACCACTCGGCCAACCCGCCATTCTCTGGGTGCCACTCATCTGATAAATGCTGAAGCAATTCGGCGCAACGGCCGCAAGCCACTGTAACCAAGCTCCTATCTCGTAGTCTGGTCGTGCCCCGGTTTCAGCCTTCGTTCAGGCAGTTGCGGTTTGAGATGTGATAACGGGTCGTGCCCCTCGGGGTTTTGTATGAGGAGGCCGCGCGCGGAGCCCCTGGCGTAGCGCAGCGCGCGGCCTGGGTTCCGCTGGATCGCCATTGCCAATCTTCGGTAGAGGTTCGGGTTGCAAGACCTGGAGCCTGAATCGGAGACGACGATGACCGACGAGAGAATGACCCTGATCGAGCTGGGACCGGCGCCGTGAAGGGCGCGCGCACGCCGCTGCGCGAGAACTAGCGCAACGGATACCGCGGGCGCGATTGGGACACCCGCGCCGGACGGATCGCGCTGGAGATCCCGAAGCTGCGCAAGAGCAGCTACTTCCCGGGCTTCCTGGAGCCGCGCCGCACGGCCGAGAAGGCGCTGGTGGCGGTGATCCAGGAGGCCTGCGGCGACGGCGTCTCGACGCGCTCGGTCGACGATCTGGTGAAGGCGACGGGTGCGGGCGGCATGTCCAAGAGCCAGGTGTCGCGATTGTGCGCCGACATCGACGTGCGGGTGAACGTCTTTGTGCAGCGCCCGCTCGAAGGGTCGTGGCCCTTCGGCGGGCCGACTGTCCACTGGACAGTCGGCGCATCCGCCTCAGCTCATGGCTCGACGCCACCTGCATCAAGGTGCGCGACGGCGGTCGGATCGTCAGCCGTGCGGTCATAGTGCCGTCGGCGTCAACGAGGACGGCAAACGCGAGGTGCTGGGCGTCCACGCCGGCCATTCCGAGGCCGAGGTGTTCTGGACCGAGTTCCTCCGCAGCCTCGCCGACCGGAGCCTGCGCGGCGTCCGGCTCGTGATCGCCGATGATCACAAGGGGCTGCGCGCTGCGGCGCGCCGGGTGTTCGCCGCCACGCACCAGAGGTGCCGGGTTCACTGGATGCGCAACGCCCTGGCCCATGCGCCCGCCAGGCAGCGCGGCGCCGTGGCCGCCATGCTGAAGACGATCATCGCCCAGAAGAGCAAGGCCGAGGCCGTCGCCCAACGGGACGTGGTCGCCGACGCGCTGCGCGAGAAACAGCCGAAGCTCGCCGCCCTGATGGACGGCTCGCGAGAGGACGTGCTCGCCTACATGGACTGCCCAGGCGAGCACTGGCCCCGCATCACGAATATTTCCAATCACAGGTTGCCCGCCGTGGCCTCCTGATCGAGACCGGGCCTCTCCCAAGTCTGGCGTTCATACACCACCCCAAGGGGCACGACCCGATAACGTCGCGCGGTGAGCGCGGCCACGAGTTCAAGAAGGTCGATCCTGACTGCTGCCAGGATACTTGGGGCCGACGCGGGCCGACTGCTCGAGCACCCGTTACAAGAGCAGACCGGGCCGGAGTCGACAGTGCAGCCGGACACGCTGTCGCAGCCGGTGTCTTCGCGCGCGTCGGAATGATACATGGAAGGCAGACATTTGATCTGCGTCAAGGCCGCCCCCGGGCCTGACTGAAAAAAGGGCGCAGAGCCAGCCAGAAGCAGTACTCGCACGTGACCACTACCGAGGAACAGCCCCCGAAGCTCTATGCCTCCCGCGAGCCGGTGTTTCCGCGTCGCGTGTCGGGCTGGTTCCGGCGCTTCAAGTGGTGGATCATGGCGGTCACGCTGGGCATCTACTACATCACCCCCTGGCTGCGCTGGGACCGGGGCGCGACGATGCCCGACCAGGCCGTGCTGATCGACCTCGCCAACCGGCGCTTCTTCTTTTTCTGGATCGAGATCTGGCCGCACGAGTTCTATTTCGTCGCCGGGCTTCTGATCATGGCGGGGCTGGGGCTGTTCCTCTTCACCTCGGCGCTGGGGCGGGTGTGGTGCGGCTATGCATGCCCGCAGACAGTATGGACCGATCTCTTCATCCTCGTCGAGCGCTGGATCGAGGGCGATCGCAACGCGCGGGTGCGGCTGTGGAACCAGAAATGGGATCTGCGCAAGGCGCGGCTACGGCTGACGAAATGGGCGGTCTGGCTGCTGATCGCGCTGGCCACCGGCGGGGCCTGGGTGTTCTATTTCACCGATGCCCCCGAACTTCTGCGCGGCCTGCTGGCCTTCGAGGCGCACCCGGTCGCCTACTCCACCATCGGCGTTCTCACGCTCACGACTTTCGCCTTCGGTGGCTTCGCTCGCGAGCAGATCTGCATCTACGCCTGTCCCTGGCCGCGCATCCAGGCGGCGATGATGGACGAGGACACGCTGACAGTCGCCTACCGCGACTGGCGCGGCGAGCCGCGCGGCAAGCACCGAAAGGCGGAGGGTGCGGAAGAACTGGGTGATTGCATCGACTGCATGGCCTGCGTGAACGTCTGCCCGATGGGCATCGACATCCGCGACGGGCAGCAGATGGAATGCATCACCTGCGCGCTCTGCATCGATGCCTGCGACGACGTGATGGCGAAGATCGGCAAGCCACGCGGGCTGATCGACTATCTCGCGCTCTCCGACGAGGGGCGCGAGCGTGCGGGCCAGTCGCCCAAACCCGTCCGGAAGCATGTCTTCCGCCCGCGCACCATCCTTTACTCGGTTCTGTGGTCCGCTGTCGGCGTGGGGCTCCTGGTGGCGTTGCTGATGCGCAGCGACATCGACCTGACGCTTGCCAAGACGCGCAACCCGGTGAATGTCGTGCTCTCCGACGGCACAATCCGCAACACCTACGACCTGCGCATCCGGAACATGCAGGGCGAGGCGCGGCCCTTCCGCGTCGAGGTCGAGGGCAACCCGGCGCTCGCGGTCGCGGTCGAAGGCGCGGGGCCAGACGGGCTGGTGCTTGTCGAGGCCGACACGACCGGGCAATATCGCGTCTATGTCGAAGCGCCGCGCGGCAGTGAACCGGTGCGCGTCGCGCGAACCGATTTCCGGCTCTGGGTGATCGATGCCGAGAGCGGCGTGCGCGCCCACGAGGATACGCTTTTCAACGGGAGGCCGGAGGAATGAGCGGCGAGCAGGCGGGCGGCAAGCCGCTGACGGGCCGAAAGGTGGCGGCGATCGCCGTTGGCGCCTTCTCCGTTATCATCGCGGTCAATCTCGTTCTCGCCTGGCAGGCAGTAAGCACTTTCCCCGGGCTCGAGGCGCGCAACGGCTTCGTCGAGAGTCAGGATTTCGACGCGCGCCGCGCCGCGCAGCAGGCGCTGGGCTGGCAGGTCGGTCTGGACTATGCGGGCGGCGAGCTGACGCTGCGCTTCCATGATGCGGCGGGGCAGCCGCTCAGCCCGGCGGCACTCGACGTGCTGGTGGGCCGCGTCGCCGACGCGAGCCAGGACCGCCGCCCCGAGATGCAGGGCCATGCCGGGCGTTTCAGTGCCCCGCTGGTACTGGAGCCGGGGCGCTGGCTTGTGAAGGTCGAGGCCCGCGCGGCGGATGGCACGCGTTTCAGCCAGCGCCTCGCGCTGCAGGTGCGGGGCTGAGGTGGCAGAGGCGGAAATCCCCCCTGCCGCGGCCTGCCCGGGCTGCCTCGCCACCCCCGCGGCGGATGTCGCGGCCGCAACCACACGGCCCGGCAGCATCGTGCTCTCGGTGCCGGGCATGCATTGGGGTCGCGCCCGCCATGCTGGTCGAGGCGCTGGGGCGGCTCGGCTACGAGGCACAGGAACTCGACCCTGGGCTCCTCGCCGAGGCAGGGATCGACCGGGCGGGGCGCGATCTTCTGATGCGGCTCGCCGTGGCGGGTTTCGCCATGATGAACGTGATGCTGCTCTCGGTTGCTGTCTGGTCCGGGGCCGAGGGTGCCACGCGCGAGCTGATGCACTGGATCTCGGCCATGATCGCCCTGCCGGTGGTGGCTTTCTCGGGACAACCCTTCTTCCGCCACGCCTGGCAGGCCCTGCGCGTGGGGCGGCTCAACATGGACGTGCCGATCTCGCTGGCGCTGGTGACGGCGGCGGGCATGTCGCTGGTGGAGACATGGCTTGGCGGACGGCACGCCTATTTCGATGCGGCGCTGGCCCTGACCTTCTTCCTGCTCGCCGGGCGCTATCTCGATCACCGGACCCGGGCGGTGGCGCGCTCCGCCGCGCAGGAGTTGGCCGCGCTCGAGGTGCCGCGCGCGTCGCGGCTTGTGGACGGGCGCGAACTGGTCACACCGGTCGTCGATCTGGCCGTGGGCGATCTGGTCCGCGTGCATCCGGGGATGCGCCTGCCGGTGGATGGAGTAATCGAGGTCGGCGAGACCGAGATCGACCGCGCGGCGCTGACGGGCGAGAGCCTGCCCGTCTTTGCCGGGCCGGGGGCCGAGGTGAG
>PHEG01000276.1 GCA_002842835.1 Alphaproteobacteria bacterium HGW-Alphaproteobacteria-2
GAGGCGCATGAGATGATCGCCCTCGCCGCAACCGGGAACGGTTTCGACTATGTGGGCTTCGTCGAGGGCGGCGACATCCCCTCCGAACGGGTGGATGTGGTGGTCACCGACGGCTTTACCGGCAACATCGCGCTGAAGACCGGCGAGGGCACGGCCAGGCTGGTGGGAGAACTGCTGCGCGAAGCGTTCCGCCACTCGCCGCTGTCGCGCCTCGGCGCGCTCTTCGCGCTGACTTCGCTGCGACGGTTGCAGAAACGCATCGACCCGCGGCGGGTGAATGGCGGGGTGTTCCTGGGGCTCAACGGCACGGTCATCAAGAGCCACGGCGCCGCCGACGCCACCGGTGTGTCGGCCGCGATCAAACTTGCATTTCAACTCTCGCAATCAGGATTTACCGACCGGCTGGCCGCGCGGGTTGCCTCGGGGGCACCGCCAAGTAAAGATGATGTAACAGAAGGCACACAGTCCGAGCGGGAAACATGACAGTGACACGCGCCGTTGTCCGCGGAGTCGGGCACTATCTTCCGGCGCGGGTCGTGCCGAACAGCGCGTTCGAGGAATCGCTCGACACCTCGGACGAATGGATCCGCGCGCGCACCGGCATCGAGCGGCGCCATTTCGCCGCCGAGGGCGAGCAGACCTCCGATCTCGGTGCCGCCGCGGCGCGCGCCGCGCTGGCTGATGCCGGGATGGAGGGTGCCGAACTCGACGTCGTACTCGTCGCCACTTCGACGCCGGACCTGACCTTCCCCTCGACGGCGACGAAGATCCAGGCCGATATCGGCATGACGAACGGCTTCGCCTTCGATCTTCAGGCGGTCTGCGCGGGCTTCGTCTATGCGCTCGCCAACGCCAACGCGATGATCCTTTCGGGCCAGGCGCGCCGGGTGATGGTGATCGGCGCCGAGACCTTCTCGCGCATCCTAGATTTCGAGGACCGCGGCACATGCGTCCTCTTCGGCGACGGCGCGGGTGCGGTGGTGCTGGAAGCAGCCGACGGTGCAGGCGACGCCGAGGACCGCGGCATCCTCTCGACCGACCTGCATTCCGACGGGCGCTTCCGGGACCTGCTCTATGTAGACGGCGGCGTGTCCTCCACCGGCACGGTGGGACATCTGCGCATGGAGGGGCGCGAGGTGTTCCGCCACGCCGTGGAAAAGCTGGCCGCGACCGCGCATTGCGCGCTCGACAAGGCGGGGCTCTCGGCGGGCGATGTGGACTGGATCGTGCCGCACCAGGCGAACCTGCGCATCATCCGCGCCACGGCGAGCCGCATGCAGGTTCCGATGGAGCGCGTGATCGTCACCGTGCAGGACCATGGCAACACCTCGGCGGCCTCGATCCCGCTCGCGCTCTCGGTGGGCAAGGCCGCCGGAGACATCAAGACCGGCGACGTGATCGTGACCGAGGCGATCGGCGGCGGGCTCGCCTGGGGCGCCGTCGTCCTGCGCTGGTAGCCGTTTTCTGCCGCCTTTCAAGTCGTTGTTATTGACTCCTTATCCGGCTTGTCCCTATCCTGACCGGCAGAACAGGGGGACGGCATGTCGGACAAGACACTCACCCGCATGGACATCAGCGAGGCCGTGTTCCGCGAGGTCGGCCTCTCGCGGAATGAATCCGCCCAGCTTCTGGAAAGCGTGCTCCAGCACATCTCGGACGCGCTGGTAGCGGGCGAGACCGTGAAGGTATCTTCCTTCGGCACCTTCAGCGTGCGCCGCAAGGCCGCGCGCGTGGGCCGCAACCCCAAGACCGGCGAGGAAGTTCCCATCTCGCCCCGGCGGGTGCTGAGCTTCCGCCCCTCGCATCTTATGAAAGAGCGCGTGGCGGCCGGAACCCGGCGCTGATCGGGGGCGGCATGGCCAAATCCGCCGAAGCGTTCCGCACCATCAGTGAAGTCGCCGAATGGCTCGACACCCCGGCGCATGTGCTGCGCTTCTGGGAGAACCGCTTCAGCCAGATCAGACCAATCAAGCGCGCCGGCGGACGGCGCTACTACCGGCCCTCTGACATGCAGCTTCTGGGCGGCATCCGCAAACTGCTGCACGAGGACGGCATCACCATCCGTGGCGTGCAGAAAATCCTGCGCGAACAGGGGATAAAATACGTCGCCTCGCTTTCGCCCGCGCTTGATTTCGGTGTCGAGGCGGAGGCGGAGGACGTGGCGGACACTGCGCCCGAGCATGCCGCGGTAGAAGCAACGCTGGTCCCGGCGTCCGACGCCCCCTGCACGCGGCAGGCGACGCTCTTCGAGGCCCCCGAACACGCGCGGGAGCGCAATACCGGCGAGGACGCCGCAGACAGCGCCCAAGACGGGCTCGCCGAACGGATCGCATCGCTCTCGCCCGAGGCCCGCGCCGAAGCCGCCAGGCTCGTCCGGCGGCTGCGCGTACTGGCCGATCGCATGGCGGACGGCTGAGGGATGCGCGGCAGGGCGCGGCAGGGCGCGATGCGCCACGGTTTCGCGCTTGCGCCGCACGGCAGATGCTGTATCAACGCCGCCGTCGGGCCGTGGCGCAGCCAGGTTAGCGCGTCCGTCTGGGGGGCGGAAGGTCGCGAGTTCGAATCTCGCCGGCCCGACCATCACG
>PHEG01000010.1 GCA_002842835.1 Alphaproteobacteria bacterium HGW-Alphaproteobacteria-2
ATGGGTCAAATCCGCCGATGAAATCCTAGCCGCCGTCAAGCGGTTCTGCCAGCGAACCCAGCAAAACCTATGTGGCGAACTTTAGATTCGGGTGACTAGTGACGTACCACGGGATTTTTCCTCCATCTTCGATTAGAGTCCGGCCCATGGAGAGGACGGACGATGAAGAAGGCACGACTGACGGAAGAGCAGATCATTGGCATCCCGCAGGAGCACGAGGCGGGCGCGAAGTGTGCTGACCTTTGCCGCAAGCACGGGATGTCGGAGGGCACGTTCTATGCCTGGAAGGCGAAGTATTCCGGGATGACGGTGTCCGAGGCGAAGCGGTTGAAGGCCTTGGAAGACGAGAACGCCAAGCTGAAGAAGCTGCTGGCCGAGCAGATGCTCGACATGGCGGCAATGCGGGAGCTTCTCCAAAAAAAATGGTAACGCCCGCCGTGAAGCGCGAGGCTGTCGCGCATCTGAAGGCCCATCTCGGGCTGTCGGAACGGCGGGCGTGCGAGATCGCCGGGGCAGACCGGAAGATGGTCTGCTACCAGTCGCAGCGCGCACCGGACACGGCGCTGCGCGGTCGGCTGCGGGATCTGGCCAATGAGAGGCGCCGGTTCGGCTACCGGCGGCTGTTCGTCCTGCTGCGGCGCGAGGGCGAGGCGTCGGGGATCAACCGCATCTACCGTCTTTACCGAGAAGAAGGATTAACGGTGCGTAAACGCAAAGCACGCCGTAAAGCCATCGGCACAAGGGCCCCGATCCTGATCGAGGCGCGGGCCAATGCGCGCTGGTCGCTCGACTTCGTGCATGACCAGTTCGCCTGCGGGCGGCGTTTCAGGGTGCTGAACGTGGTGGATGACGTCACGCGCGAGTGCCTTGCGGCGATCCCGGACACGTCGATCTTCGGTCGCCGCGTGGCGCGGGAACTGACAGCCCTGATCGAACGCCGCGGGAAGCCCGGAATGATCGTCTCTGACAATGGCACCGAACTGACGTCGAACGCGATCCTGAAGTGGTGCGCCGAGCACAAGGTCGAATGGCACTACATCGCGCCAGGAAAGCCGATGCAGAACGGTTTCGTCGAAAGCTTCAACGGTCGGATGCGGGACGAGCTTCTGAACGAGACGCTGTTCCGAAACCTCGCCCATGCCCGCGACCTGATCGCGGCCTGGGTCACCGACTACAACACCGCACGGCCCCATTCGGCCCTCGGCTATCAAACCCCGCAGGCTTCGCCCTGAACCTGACCACCGCAATCGCCCGACCCGCTGCACGCGATGAAAGTTCCGCGCGCCGGGCGATTGCTCAACCCGCGCCGAAAGGCGTAAATCAGCAACCGGCTCCGGTCGCGGCTGGGTGAAAGACCAGTGGCAGGTCAGTATCCATTAAGGGGGCAGACCACGACCAGCTGCGCCAGTTGAAGGAGCTTCAGAAGGAGAACGATTGGCCTTGGCAAGCCGGATTGCGTGCGCGCCCCGCCTCAGCCCGTGAGCGCCGGCCAAAGCAGCAGCAGCCCGCCTGCTACTACAAGGGCCACCCGCGGCACCACCGGCAACGGTCCCCGCAGGTGCCCGACGATCGCAACCGAAACCGCCGCCACCCCCGCCGCCGCCGTCGCGATGGCCAGCGCCACGGCTGCCGGGCCGCCGTGCAGGATCAGCGCGGGGTTGAGCGCGAAGGCAAATGGCAACACATAGGCCGGCCAGCCGAAGACCATCGCCTGCAATGCGGTTCGCATCGGCCGGGCATCGCTGATACTCGCAGCGGCGAAGGCAGCGATGGCGACGGGTGGCGTGATCATACTCATCATCCCGAAGTAGAGCACGAAGAGATGCGCGGCCACCGGCTCTATTCCCAGTCTCACAAGCGCGGGTGCGACAAGGGCCGCGAGCAGCACATAGACCGCGATGGTCGGCATCCCCATGCCGAGAATGACCGACAAAATGGCGGCCAGGAACAGCAGTGCCAGCGCCTCGTCCCGCGCAAGCTGCGTAAGATAGCTGGTCATGCCGAAGCCGAGCCCGGTCTCGTTCATCACGCCGATCACCACGCCCGCCGCCGCCGTGATCACCACGATCTGCGACAGTGCACCCCCTCCGTCGGCAAGCGCACCGAGCATCCGGCGCGGCCCCATCCGCCCGCGCGCGACGGGCGAAAGCGGCGCCACCGCGAGGAGTGCCGCAAGCGCGACCAACCCGGCTGTTTCGGGTCGCAGGTTGAGTGCGAAGAGCGCCCAGACGAGCGCAGCGAAGGGCAAGAGGAACGGCCAGCCGCGCCGCAACGTAGCGCCCAGCGGCGGACGCTCGCTGGCGGGAACGGCGGCGATGCGCGACCGTGCCGCGGTGAGGTCTGCCAGCAGGAAGAGCGCCGCGTAGTAGAGCAGCGCCGGCACCAAGGCGGCCAGCGCAACGTTGGCGTAGGGAACGTTGAGAAACTCCGCCATGAGAAAGGCCGAGGCCCCCATCACCGGCGGCATGAGCTGTCCGCCGGTGGAGGCGACTGCCTCGATCCCGGCGGCGGTCTCGCGCCGGAAGCCGCCACGCTGCATCAGCGGGATTGTAACGACACCTGTCGTCACGACGTTCGACACGGCGCTGCCAGAGACCGCACCGAAGAGCGTCGATGCAAGGATCGCGATCTTGGCCGCGCCACCGCGCAGTCCGCCCATCGCGGCCGTGGCGAGATCGGTGAAGACCGCGGCGCCGCCCAGATGTTCCAGCAGCCGCCCGAAGGCCACGAAGACCACCACGACGCTCGCCGCGATCCCCAGGGGTGTGCCGAGGATGCCGCCAGTGTCGAGCGCGAGTTGCACGGCCAGCCGCTCGGGTGCGACGTAGAGCGCCTGAAACCGCCCAGGAACGGCCGCGCCCCAGAGCCCATAGGCAAAGAAGGCGAGGATCACCAGCGTCAGCGCCCAGCCCGCGACGCGCAAAAGCGCCACCAGCAGTGTCAGGATCAACGCCACCGCCGGGATCAGCGCGCTGGCCGGATCGATCGCGGCGGCAAGCGAAACCGCGGGATAGACGACGGCGAGCCACGTCCCGCCACCGAGCGCAAGCGCTGCCATCGCCAAATCCGCCGGCAGCGCCAAGACGCGTGGCAGCCGCGCCGTGCGCCGCGTCAGGAAGACATGCGCGATGGCAAGACCCAGCACCATAGCGAGAAACTGTTCGGTATAGAGCCCGATGCGCAGCCGGTGATGCAGTCCCGCCGACCAGGCCAGCGCGATCCCCAGGAGCAGTAGCGCGACGGCGCCCGCCAGCGCCGCCGCTTGCCGCTCGCCCTGCGACTTCGTAGCTGTCATTCCTTCCAGATGCCCACCTCGCGGAAAAAGCGGATCGCGCCCGGATGGAATACCGCGCCCGGCACCTGCGTCGCCATGTCCTCGGGCTTGAAGCCGCGGAAGGACCCATGCGCCTCGATCAGCCCGGGCTTGTTCTCGTAGAGCGCCTTGACCACCGAATAGACCAGATCGTCATCCGCCCCAGCATGGGTGATCAGCGCATACTGGTAACCCACCAAATCGACCGGCTCGGCAATCTCGGGCATGCGCTCGTTTGGCTCGACCCGCATGCGATAGGCGCCCGGCAGGGCCTGGGAAATTGCTTCAGCCATCGCATCGGTCTCGATCGCCGAGATGAAGCGCACCGGGCGCTGCGCATGGGTCTGTTTCACCACCCCTGATCCAGGCGCCAGCAGAACGCCCGCGACGCTGCCCTGCGCCAGCATCTGAGCACCATCGACAAAATTCGCAACCGGGACGCCGTCGAGGTTCGCGTCGTCGATGCCCGCCGCGGCAAAGATGGCTTCCTGCATCACGCCGACCAGCCGCTGGCGTGCGTAGCCGACGGGGAAAGGCTTGCCCTTCAGGTCTTCGAGGCTGTGAATGTCACTATCGGCTCCAACCATGAAGCCGACCGAGAAGGGCTGCAGGAAGGCTGCGATCTGCAACTCGGGGTTGGGCTGACCATCGAAATTGCCACGGCCCTCGATGGCGAAGACCGACTCGAAGGTGTTCGAAGTGGCAAAGGCGATTTCGCCCCGGTTCAGCGCCGGGATGTAGACCGACGATCCGCCCTGTCCCACAGCGCGGATCATGGTGCCCGTCGCCGCTCCCGCGACCTGTGCCACACCCGCGGCGATGGAATAACCGAGCGAACCCTGTGGCAGCGTCCCGATGGCCACCGGACCGTCCTGCGCCGCCGCAGCGGTGCCGAGCCCGAGCGCCAGCAACCCGGCAAGAAAATGTCTCATGATCGTTCCCCCTGTCTCTTCGTGGTTCAGTCTGTTGTGGCCGCTGTCGCCACTGCCCTCAAGTGTTCGATCACCCGCGAGCCGGGATCGCCGAAGTCGTCGTAGACGTCGAAATGGTTCCGTCCGGCCAGCATTGCCGTCCGTGCGTCCGGCCGGCGCGCACGCACCGCCTCGGCCATGGACTCGGACTGGCGGCGGAATTCGGCCAGTTCGCCCTCGCCCCAGAGAACGGCCATGGCGGGCAGCCGGTCCGGCAGATGCAGGATCGGGCTCAGCCGTTCTGCCTCGTCGCTCGACAGCCCCAGATAGCCGTTGCGCGCCGACAGCCGGACCGGTTCGAGGTCGTAGGGGCCGCTTGCCAGCAGGACGGCGGAGAAATCCTGCGGCCCCAATCCCTCGGCCGCCCACCAGCGCCGGTCGATCAGGCAGGCCGCCAGATGCGCACCCGACGAATGACCCGAAACCGCGACCGGTGCCCCGGCATACGCCCTCAGCCAGAGAAAGGCCCGCCGAATCTGCTCAACCATCGCCGGCAGGCGCGTCTGCGGAGCGAGACCGAAGCCCGCGATGGCCACCTGTCCTGCCACGGATCCGAGTCCTGCCACGGCGAAGGCCGCCTTGTCCTTCGACAGCGCCTTCCATGCGCCGCCGTGAACGTGCAGGTGGACACCGTCACCTTGACCCGGATAGAGGTCGAGCCTTTCGGCGAACGACGGCCCGTAGGCATGGGTCTGACATGGGTGCGCGGTCTGCAGAGACACCGAGAGCTTGTGCCAGCGCGCGGCATAGTCATCCGCATTCGGCACCGCCGTGCGCTGATCGTATCGCGCGTCGAGCTCCGCCTGGGAAAGGCCGCGGTAGATCGCGTAGGCGCCACTGGTGTTGGTCGTGTCCTGCATGGTCTCCGCCCGAAATCGCTAATTTCGCAACGCATTTCGCACTGCAAAATACTACCTATGCGCGCGAGCGGCTGTCAACAGCGGGCGGCCGGAGACCTCGGTCGCGCTGCAACTTGTGATGCCGGTCTTGGAACGGATCTGCGCATCCACCCACCTCAAAAGCACTGCGCAGTAGAGGTTCACGAAAGAGGGCATCAGCACAACGCCCGGCGCGATATAGGCCGAGCGGCGCACGATGCAGTTGGGCACGGCGCGAAAGCCCGCCTCGCACCATTCCTCCTCGCCCCAGCGCGCGAACTTGCTGTCCACCTTGTCCCACCAGGTGCCACCTTGCGGCCCGCCCGCCTGCGGCGCGATGGCCTTCAGCCGGAAGCCCAGCAGCACCGCCCTCTTTGCCCACTGGTTGACATGCCAGGTGCCATCTTCGCCCCGCTCGAGCACCCGCAGGAGGCCTGCATCGAGTGCCGTAGGCGTCGCGAAGATCCGGTCGAATACCCCGATCCGGCTCCAGCGGACGAACCGGTTATAGAGCGTCTTCTGCGGCCCGTAGGCAGACGGCGCGTTGCGCCACATCAGACCGCTCCGGATCACATGGATGATCCCGGAGATCACCCGCCGGTCGTTCCCCCGCGGAACCCCGCGCGGCTTGTCGGAAGAAGGGGCTCAAGGAGCGCAAACTGCGTATTGGAAAGCCAGAAGTGGTGGTCAATCGTCGAAAACTCCCAACATTTGGGAGCTTGAACCACATCTCAAGCCAAGAGGGAGTCCTTTCTATGGGTCCTGAGCCTAACCTTGGGATCAAACAGCTAGCGCCCCATCAGCCCCGGCAGGAACAACGCGAGCCCGGGCAACGCCAGCAGCAGCGCCAGCCGCAGCACGTCGGCAAGAACGAAGGGCATCACGCCGCCGAAGATCTGGCGCAGGCTGTAGTCCGGCACCATGGCCTTCAGCACGAAGACATTCATGCCGATCGGCGGCGTGATCAGACTGATCTCGATCACCACCACCACGAGGATGCCAAACCAGACCGGATCGACGCCCTGCGCCATGGCAATCGGAAAGAAGAGCGGCACGGTCAGCAGCATCATGGACACGCTCTCCAGCACCGCGCCCAGCAGGACATAAATCGCGCAGATCAGCAGGATGACCGCCGTCGGCGGCAGTTCGGCGCGCGCAATGACCCCGCCCAGCCAGTTCGGCAGCCCCGCGAGATTCATGAAATTGGCAAAGACCAGCGCGCCGATGAGCACGGTGAATAGGACCGCAGTGATGCGGAAGGACTGCGCCAGCACCCCTACGAGATCGCGCAGCGAGAGCTGGGCGCGCAGTTGCGCCAGAACCCAAGCGCCGAAGGCACCGATGCCGGCGGCCTCGGTCGCGGTGAAGACGCCGAGGTAGATGCCGCCCAGCACCAGCGTGAACAGCAGTCCGATGCCCCAGGTGCGCCCGATGCTCGCCAACCGTTCCTGCCGCCCCGCGCGCGCGCTGGGCGGGCCCGACGCCGGGTCGCGCCCGGTGACGACGAGAATGGCCGCCATGTAGAGCAGCACGCCCAGCAACCCCGGCAGGATGCCCGCCACGAAGAGCTTGCCGATGTCGGTGCCGGTGATCACGCCGTAGAGGATGAGCGGCACACTGGGCGGGATCAGGATGCCCAGCGTGCCGCCGGCGGCCACGCTGCCCGCCACCAGCCCCGGCCCGTAGCCGTAGCGCTGCATCGGCTCGACGGCGACCTTGCTCATCGTCGCGACGGTCGCGAGGCTCGACCCGGAGACCGCGCTGAACCCCGCGCAGGCGGCAATGGTGGAGAGCGCGAGCCCGCCCCGGAAATGTCCGAGGAAGGCATTGGCGGCACGGTAGAGATCCCGCGACAGCCCCGCGCGCACCACGAAATTCCCCATCAGCACGAAGAGCGGGATGACCGATAGTTCATAGGACTGCGCCGTGCTCGCCACCGTGGTCCCCAGCAGCGAGAGCGCCGGCGGCCCGCCGATCACCAGCGCCGTGCCGCCCAGCCCCACGAGCGCCATGGCAAAGCCGATCGGCATGCCGAGCAGAAGGAGCCCGAAGAGAAGGGCGAGGCCGCCGGCTGCAATCTCCATCCCCGCCTACCGAGCCTCCGGCATGGCGGCAGCCCGGCCTGCCAGAATCAGATGCACGGCCAGCACCAGCGTGTTGAGCGTGACGAAGACCGCCATCGCGAAGGTGAAGGGCGCGGTGGGCAGCGCGAGCAGGAAGGTCGCGTCGCCCTCGCGCAGCGCCTTCCCGGCGCGGTGCCACAACTGCCACGCGACAAGGCCGCTGATCGCGCAGGTTGCCAGGGCGACGAGGATGTCGCGCAGCGGCCCCGCCCTGCCGGTCATCAGCGCATCGGCGAGATCGACGCGGATATGCTCGCGCCGCGCGCTCACCATCGGCAAGGCGCCGAGGACGAGCACACCCATTGCGAGTTCCGTGATCTCGTAGGCGCCGCGCAGGGGCGCATTCAGGGCATAGCGGCCGATCACGTCGACAAAGGTCAGCAGCATGATGGCGGCGAGGATGGCCGCCAGCACGGTTTCCCAAAGACGAACGCAGCCGGCCATCAGCCTGAATGGGCCCGAGGCCAGCCGCCCCGACGTCATTGCCCCGCCGCGACGGCCGACACCTGTTCCAGAAGGAAGGCTCGCGCCGCAGCCCCGTCGATGCCGCGTTCGCCGGCGCGCGCCACCCAGTCCGCTTCGAGAAAGGCGAGCTTGTCGCGCAGATAGGCGACCATCGCCGCGTCGGGCGTGACGACCGAGATCCCGTCGGCCTGCATCAGCGCGATCGACTCGGCTGCCGCGGCGTCCCAGTTGGCGCCTGCCCGCCGCGCGAGCGCCTCGCCCGAGAGTTCCATGATCGCAGCCCGATCCTCGGGGCTGATCCGCTCCCATGCGGCCGGGTTGACCATCAGATAGAGCGTGCCGGCGTAGAGCCCGCGCTCGAACTGCGTCACATGCTTCAGGAACGGCCCGAGGTTGAAATCCTTGTAGGAGGAATGGTCGAGGAAGGCCCCGTCGACGATACCCCGTTGCAGCAACTCGTAGGTCTGCGAGGGCGGTGCCTGCACCGGCACGGCGCCGAGCGCCTCGGCGATGGCGACGTTGATGCTGTTGCCGCCCATCAGCTTCAGGCCCTGGAACGCGCCGGAGATGTCGACCGCGACCTCGCGCGTCCAGACATGGCCGGGCTTGGTGGACCACATCGAGAGCAGTTGCACGCCTTCGTGCTCGCCCGCCGCGGCGAAATACTGCTCGTAGGTCCGCCAGAGCGCGACCGACAGCGCCTCGCTGTCGAAGGCGGAAAACGGCAGTTCCGCCACCGTGGGAAGCGTGAAGCGCGCGGGCGTGAAGCCATGCACGCTGAGCGCGAAATCCACCACGCCGTCGCGCACCATGTCGAACTGCGCCGGCGGCGGCCCCAGCGGTGCCGGCAGATACTGGATCTGCACGCGCCCTTCGGTTGCGGCCTCGACATCCGCGATCCAGGGCATCAGGGTACGGGTGACGATAGGATGCTGGGGCGGCAGCCATTGCTGGAAGCGGAAAGTCTCGGCCCGAAGCGGCGAGGAGAGCAGGGCAACCGTGGCCAGCGCAATCGCCAGCCTGAGGAGCATGGACATGGGTCTTCCCTGTTGAATTTTATAACACTCTGCAATTTAAATGCTAATATGCGCCTTAAAAGGAGTCAATCATCCGATGGCCGGTAGACAGCAAAAACAGCCGGAGACAAGTCCGGGCGGTCACGCTCCGGAACACGGCGACCATCAATGGCACCTGGGCACTACGCCGCAGGAGCTCGCCTTCGCCGAGTTCCAGCACGCAATGATGTGCCTGTCCGAAGCCTTCTTTCGCTTCGCCGGGCGCTCGCTGGCGCAGATCGCCGACGACCAGAACATGAGCGGACAGGACAGCGTCATCCTGCAGGTGATCCACAGCGGCAAACGCCCCAAGAGCATCACCGATCTGCAGCATTTCACCAACCGCACAGATGTCTCGAACATCCAGTACAGCGTGCGCAAGCTGCAGAAGGCAGGGCTGGTGCGCCGCGCGAAGGCCGAGGGGCGCGGCGCCGCCTATGAGCTGACCGCGCGCGGGCTGGAGGTGGTCGATGCCTATGTCCGGTCTCGCCGCGAGTTGCTCGCCGACTTCCCCGAGATGGATGACCGCCTGATCGCCCGGCTGGAGGACGCCCGCCGCCTCGTGGTCACGATGACCGGGCTTTACGATCAGGCGTCACGCTACCTGATCGTGCGCCAGTAAGCGGCCGCGGCGGGGCGGGGCTCAGGCGAAGGAGGGCCAGCGCGCCAGATCGACCTGGCCACCGTCGCGCGTCTTGCCCTGCGCGCGGTAGACGCCCAGCTTCTCGAGCGCGGGCTGGTCGGTGACCGAATAGAGCACCGCGTCGCCGTCGCCGTTCTCGTGGTGGAACCACATCCATCCGGGGATCACGAACACGTCGTTCTTCGACCACTCGAAGCGCCGCCCCTCGACGATCGTCGCCCCCTCGCCCTCGAAGGCGCAGAACACGCTGCTCGCCGTGCGCCGCTGCGCCAGCGTCGTCTCGCCGGGGCGCAGAAGCTGGCTGCGGAACGAGAGCGTGGGCACCACCGACCGCCCGCTGGTCGGATCGACATACTCGAGGATGATCCCGTCATGCGGGCTGCCCGGCTCGTCGCGCAGGCTGTCGAGCACGGCGCGCGCCTCGGTGGCGGGGTATTTGTATTTCGGGGTGAAGTTGCGGCCCTTGCGTTCCTCCCAACCGAAGAGCGGCAGCATCGAGCCGCCGCCGAAGATGCGCTGCGAATAGCCGGCCTCGCGGCGGACGCTCTGCACTTTGGTGGGCTGGCCGTTCTCGGTGTAGTCCCATTCCGTCATGATGCCGTTCACATGCTCGATCAGCGGCACGTCGAGCACGTCGATCCAGAAGATCGGCTCGCTGCCCTCGTTGCCGTGGTCGTGCCATTCGCCGTTCGGGGTGATCACCAGATCGCCGCGTTCCATCACCAGCTTTTCGCCGGCCACCGTGGTCACGCCCCCCGTGCCCTCGATCGAGAAGCGGCTGGCCGAGGCGGTGTGGCGATGGACCGGCGCGCGGTCGCCGGGGAAATAGACCGAGACCGAGGCGAACAGCGTCGTCGCCGCCGCCGGACGGCCGCCGAGACCCGGGTTGCACAGCGCGAAGGCGCGGCGGTGCACCTTCTCGATATCCATTTTCTCGTGGCCGAGGAGGCGCTCGCGCAGGTCCGCCCAGCGCCACAGATGCGGCAGCGCGCGCACGCGCGGCTCCGGGATCTCCAGTTGTTCCATGACCTTGCGGAAATCGCACAGGTCCTCGAAGCCTTCCGCCGGGGCGGGAATGCTGTCCATTGCGGTCATCTGTCGGCCCTCCCTTCCGGGATGCGCTTCGCATCCCGCAATAAGATATATAACACAGTGTATTTTAGGCTGCAAAATGAAAGTTTATCGAACAGGTTCAGGCCTTGCTGCGAAAAGAATCGGTGCGCCTGGGATGGCGCCGGCTGAGAAGGGGAGGCTAGGCCGCCGCAACGCCCGAACGCCCGGTGGTTGCCCGGAAAAGCCGCCGGGGACGATGCGGGCAACGGCTTCGGACGCGCGGGCCGGGGCCGACCCGGGCGGGAAACATGTGGATGAATTGCCGGTGCGCCGTTCCGGGGGCGACAGCTTTGGCAACTCGCTGGCGCAGAGCATCATCGGTCTGTTCAAAACCGAGGTCATCAAGTTCCTCGGCCCCTGGAGGTCCATGGCCCAAGTCGAGTGGGAGACCCTGCAATGGGTCCGTTGTTACAACAACGAGCGGCCACATAGTGCCATCGGCCACAGGCCGCCGCAGGAAGTGAAGGAGACGTTCTACGAACAGATAAACTCCCGTGAAAAAGCCGCGTAGATTTTGAACAAAAGGAATCTCGGAAACTTGGGACGGTTCAGATTGACAATCGGAAAGCCATGGCGATGGCTTTGCGCGAGGAGCTCGGCTCGACCAATCGCGCTATCAAGATGGCGATGCGATGGACGGGCGCCAGCGAGCGCACCGTGAAATTCTGGCTCGCGGGCGAACAGGGACCCAGTGGCGATCCTCTCATCGCGCTGGAGCGCCACTCCGATGCCGTGCTGTTCGTGCTTCTCGCGCTTGTAGGACGCCATGTGGTGGAAGACGAACGCGACCGAAGGCCAAAACCTGGTGGAAGTCGCACAGGGGGCGAGGGGAACAGAACTTGCACGCCTTGATCCGTCTTCCTTTTTGGTTATCTTGAAGACGCAGGATCCGAGAAGAGGTGCCGCATGTACCGCACGACCACCATGACCGTCCGCGTCAGCGGCGCCCTCAGCGAGTTCGTCGCCGCGAATGTCGGCAAGGGCGGCGCATACGAGAACGTCAGCGAATACATCCGCGATCTCATCCGCCGCGACAAGGAACGCGCCGAGCGCGAAGCCTTCGATCGCCTGAAGGCCGAACTGAACCGTGCCTTCGCCGCGCCCGAGCAAAGCTACAAGCCCCTGACAGCCGCCGAGGTGATCGCCCGGAACCGGGTCTGAGCCGATGGTGATCCGTGTCCAGGAGGCCGCCTCGGTCCGCCTCGACGAGATATACCGATACACCTGCGACCGGTGGGGCGAAGCGCAGGCCGAAACCTACGTCACCGGCCTCTTCGCCGCATTCGAGCAGATTGAAACACGCGGTGTGATGTCGAGGCCCGTGCCGGCCGAGTTCGGGGTGGAAGGGTACTTCTTCCGCTACGAGCGCCATTTCGTGTACTGGCGACGGCTGTCAAATGGCGACATCGGGATTGTCACCATCCTGCACGAGCGGATGCACCAGATCGACCGCTTCAAGGAGGACTTCGATTAAGCAATTGTTAAAAAATGGAATTTCCGAATAAGGCCTGAACCGCAGGCGACTCGACAGACTTGGAGAACGTTTGATCCCTGCCCCATCGTCTCCGCCACCATCCCTGTTGCGAACACCGACGGGCGCCCCACGCGGAGCGGAAATAGTCGTGTTTTCAAAGGGCTTTGCCTCCCCCATGCGAACCTCTGAGACTGCGCCTCAGACCCGATCCGGGCTCTGAACGGCCCTTCGTCTCTGTTCGGGCGAACCTCGCCGAATTCGGTTCGGTCGGATTTTTCGGCGTCTTTCCAATGACCTGACTTTCAACACCGTCAAAACTTCGCCCATCGTGTCAATCGCCTTCGAGGGGAACAGAGCCGCAACACGCAAGAGGCGCAGCCGCTGGGCGCGCTGGCCGAATGGCGCGTAGCGGTGGCGGTGGTTGGATTGGTCGCCTACTTCTCTTCGCCACTCTCGCCACGCAACACGGTGTTGATGATCGCAACATACCGGTCAGCGAGATGCCGAACGTCTTGATGGGCAAGGTCGATGATTTCGCGAAGCTGCTCGTGATCGCCGATCGGCCGGTAGCCGTACTTGATCATGTGCGCCTCAATGGCGGCGATCCTGGCTTGGTCGCCCGCAAGGAAGTCTCGGAAGTCCTGCTCGGACTTCCTCGCGTTGCAGGCACGGCAGCTAGGCGCAAGATTACCGAGCCGATGTTCACCCAGAGCCTGCTTGTTGATGGGAACAACGTGATCCATGACCAGCTCCCCCTCGGCACCGTAATATGCGCAGGCGCGACCGAATTCCTCGACGACTTCCTGCCACTGCACTGCGCTGAACTGCTCGTCCCCGAGGCGGCTCAGGATGTTTCGGACCAGATAGTTCTGAGCGTTGCCGATCGCGTTGCCTTTGTAGCGCCCTCGTGCGGCACGGACGGCGGCATCGGATTGCGCTTCATCGGAAGCAGTTTCGGGAAGCGGATGTGCGACTGCTATGCCACGCTGAACAAGGTAACGACGAAACAGAGGGAGGCTCTTGCTGGTCGGCGGGTTGAACCATTGGCTCGTGACGCGAACAGAAATGCCGTTCACGACGTAGTCCCGGTTCCAATAACGAACACGGTCCGTTTGCCCGATCTGATCGACTGGCCGGCAGAACGGGTAATTGATGTCGAAGGTTTCCTTCGAGTAGCGCGTATCCTGAAGCCGCACAAACTCGGCAGGATCCTGCCTTTCGCAATATTCGAAGATGGCCGGAATGCTGCTTTGTACGAATTGGCCGATCTTCATGGTTTTCCCTTCGACACGTCGAAGGAACCATACCCGAACAGAAACCACCAGACGACCAACAATTGTCGCCTGATTTCGGATGGTCGGTCGAACATGGTAGACGTCGGCGGGCGTGAGGTTGTCGAGGCTCTCGTGGTAACGGCGGGTGTTGTCGTAATCGACGAAGGCCTCGATCTGCCGCTCGAGGTCTC
>PHEG01000277.1 GCA_002842835.1 Alphaproteobacteria bacterium HGW-Alphaproteobacteria-2
GTTGCAACTGCTGCAATCGGAGATGCTGCCGTTCGAGAAGACCGAGACTGCGCCCAATGGCAATCGCATCCGCTGCGGGATCGAGTTCGACGCCATCGGGCGGCGGGTCGCCTATCATTTCCTCCGCCGCCATCCGGGCGACAGCACCGACCGGGGGGCGGCGATCCCGGAAACGGTCCGCGTCCCGGCCGAGGACGTCCTGCACATCTACCGGCCCATTGACGCGGGGCAAATCCGGGGCCTGCCGCATGTGGCGCCCGCCATGGTGCGGCTGTTTCTGCTCGACCAATATGACGATGCCGAACTCGACCGGAAGAAAACGGCGGCGATGTTCGCGGGCTTCATCACCAAGACGGCGCCCGAAGAACAGCTGATGGGCGAGATCGAGGCAACCGACGACAGTGGGGCGACGGTCAGTCTGGAACCCGGCACTTTGCAGGTGCTGCTGCCTGGCGAGGATGTGAAGTTCTCCAGCCCCGCCGATGTCGGTGGCGGCTATGAGGCGTTCCAGTATCGGACTCTGCTGTCGGTTTCGGCATCGCTGGGGCTGCCCTATCATCTGGTCACCGGCGACGTGCGGCAGGCCAACTATTCCAGCTTGCGCGCCGAACTGGTCGAGTTCCGTCGCCGCGTCGAGCAGTTGCAGCACGGGGTGGTGGCGCATCAGCTCTGCCGGCCGGTCTGGGCGCGCTGGCTGGAAACCGCAGTGTTATCGGGGGGGCTGGACCTGCCGGACTTCGCCCGGTCCCCCGCGCGCTATCGCCCGGTGAACTGGATCCCGCCGCGTTGGGATTGGGTCGATCCTTTGAAGGACATCCAGGCGCAGGTGCTGGCGATGGAGGCCGGGATCATCTCGCGGCGCAAGGTGGTCGAGGCCACGGGCTATGACGTCGAGGAAATCGACCGCGAGAACGCGACCGACGCGGCCCGCGTGGCGGCACTGGGTCTGCACTATCGCACCAGCCCAGGCGAGACACAGGGCGCGCGGGCGACACCGCAAACCCTGCCGAATACCGGCGCGTCCGGAACCGGCTCCGCCGACCCGGCCGGAACCGACACTTGAACAGGAGGCGTAAGCCAATGAACAGCTGGTACACGATCCGCGCCCTGACCACGGGCGCGGAGGTGGTGATCTATGACGAAATCGGAGCCTACGGCGTCTCGGCCAAGGGGTTTTTGGCCGAATTGGGCGCTCTACCGGAAGGCACGCCGCTGGCTCTGCGGCTGAACAGCCCGGGCGGGTCGGTCTTTGACGCCGTCGCGATCTACAACGCGATCAAGCGCCATACTGGCACTGTCACGGTATGGATCGACGGTATCGCCGCCTCCGCCGCCTCCTATGTCGCCATGGCGGGCGACGAGATCGTCATGCCGGAGAACGCCTTCCTGATGATCCATGATCCCGCAGGCCTGGTGATGGGCACCGCCGAGGACATGCGCGCCATGGCCGGGGCGCTCGACAAGGTAGGTGACAGCCTCGCCGCGGGCTATGCCGCGAAATCCGGCCGGACGGCCGAGGAGATCGCGGCGCTGATGGCGGCCGAAACCTGGCTCGATGCGGCCGAGGCGCTGGCGCTCGGCTTCGCCGACCGGCTGGCCGAGCCGGTGCGCATCGCCGCCAGCTTCGACATCGGACGCTTCCGCAACGCGCCGCCCGCGCTGGCGAAGATCGTCGCGACTGCCGAGACCGAGGGCGATACGGAAACCGTTCCGGAGGGGAGCGGTTCCGACGGCGATGCCGCGGCAGGTCCTGTCGGGCCGCAAGACCCGGCGGGCGCCGACAGCGCCGACGATCGCTCCGACGAAACCGAGGGGCATGTCGCGCCCGACAACATGCCCGCGCCACCCGATCCCGCGCCACCCGATCCCGCGCCGCCGCATCCCGCGCCACCCGATCCCGCGGCGATCCGCGCCGAGGCCATGGCGCATGCCCGCGCCGTCGTCGATCTCTGCCGCCTTGCCGGGCAGCCGCAGATGGCCGGGCGCTTTCTGGAAACCGGCGCAGGCCTCGACGAGGTCCGCGCCGCCCTCCTCGCCGTCAAGGCCGAGGCAGAGCCCGAAATTGCCGGGCATCACTCGCAGCCCGGCCGCCCGTCGAACACCCGTCCCTGGGGCGAGATCGTCGCCCGCACCTTCCGCTTGAAAGGATGACCCCATGACCACGCTCACCGAGACCACCCACCCCGGCGGCTTCCTCGTCTGGGAGGCGTTCCGCGATTACACCCGCGAGACCATCACCGTCGCCGCCGGCGCGCTTGAGCCCGGCACAGTGCTGGGCAGGATCACCGCATCCGGCAAATACGCCGCCCAGGACCCCGCCGCTGTCGATGGCACCGAGACCGCCGTCGCCGTGCTCTGGGGCAAGGCCGACGCCACCGGCGGCGATGCGCCCGCCGTGGCCCTGATCCGTGGCCCCGCCATCGTCAACCGCAACGATCTGGTCTTCGCCGGAAGCCTCGGCGCTCCCGAGATCGCCGCCGCCCATGCCGCCCTTCTGGCGGCGGGCATCCTCGTCCGCTGACCAAACCCTCAAAGGAGGCATCCTCATGGCCACCATGGACAATGGACATCTTCGAAGGCGATGCCTTCACCATCATCGAACTCACCCGCGCGCTGGAGAACATCCCCTTCAAGCCCGCGATCCTGTCGGGCTCGGGCATCTTCGGCCCGCGCGGCGTGCGTGCGCGCACCGTCGTGATCGAGAGCCGCGACGGCACGCTGTCGCTGATCCCGTTCTCGGAACGCGGCTCGGCCTACGAGAGCCAAGTGCCCGAGCGCCGCGACATGCGGGCGTTCGTCTGCCGCCAGTTCAAGAAGCAGGACGTGCTCTGGGCCTCGGAGATCCAGGGCATCCGCGATTTCGGCTCGGAAAGCGCGACCCAGCAGATCCAGAGCGAGGTCGCCCGCAAGTTGGGGCGTCTGCGCCAGGACGCCGAGGCGACGTTCGAGTATCACCTGCTGAACGGCATCCAGGGCATCGTGAAGGATCCGAAGGACGGTGCCACGGTCGTGAACTACTTCACCGAGTTCGGCATCACCCCGGCGGCAGAGATCGACTTCGACCTCGACAACGCCACTCCGGCGTCGGGGGCGCTGCGCAAACGCTCTCAGGCGCTGATCGAGAGCGTCGAGGACAGCATGGGCGGGCTTGCCGCCGGGGCCGTGCAGGTGCGCGCCGAATGCGGCTCGGCCTTCTTCGCCGACCTGGTGGCCCACAAGGAGGTGCGCGAGACCTTCCTCAACACCGCCGCCGCCGCCGACCTGCGCGGCCGCGTCGCGGACGAAGTCAGCTTCGGCGGCATCACCTTCCGCCGCTACCGGGGTGGCGCGGGCTTCGGCGTGCCGACCGACAAGGCCTATCTCTATCCCGAAGGCGTCGAGGGGCTCTTCGAGATCTACCACGCCCCCGCCGACACCTTCGAGACGGTGAACACGCTCGGCCTGCCGCTCTACGCCCGCACCATCCCCGACCGGGATCGTGACGAATGGGTGCGCCTCGAGATCGAAAGCAACCCGCTCCCGATCTGCACCCGCCCGCAGGTGCTGCGCAGCGCAAGGCGGACGTGAGCCGTCAGACGGTGATTTCGTACCTTTGCCGCAACGCAGCGAGGTGCTGGGCCAACCAAGTAGCTGGCCCGGCATCATGCCATGTGCGCCAGAGTTCCGGATAGCTCATGGCCCGGAACTCTGGCGTCGATCCAGCCACGCGTTCCGCAAAGGCGCTTATTTCTTGCCGGTGGGCCGCGAATTCCGGAGCGGCATCCGGGTTGGCCGGCTCCCAAAAGAGGTAAAGCAGGGTCACTGGCCGATCCCGAAAGCAGCGCGCCAATCCGAACCCGTGCTTGATCAGTTGCGCGGCGTCCAGCCAGACGTAGCTGTCAGGAGCGTCGACAAGGCGCAGCATCTCGCGGAAATATCCCTGTTCGCGCCGGTCATCGCGGATTTGCTCCGCATAAGCGGGGGAAAACGCGGCTCGGTGCCTCGCGAGATACTCGGTCAGTTTGGACTCGATCCCGACCACCTTGATCGGACCCGTCAGAAGCACATCAAGATTTGGCGCCCGACCGCCGCGAAGGCCCGTCGGGCATTTCTGTTCAAACTGCAGTGCATCAAAAGGGCCTTGGACCGGCAAAGTCAGATCTGCGGACCTGTTCCGAAAAGGGGCGAAACAGTTGACCGCCAGCCCCGATGACGAATGTGCGGCTCGAAACTTGGTCTGAAGTTCGTTGCCATCTCCGGCCTGCAGGTCAGCCTCGAAATCGTCCGTCGTGACCAGTGGCAAAAGCGTATCGCGGAAATCGGGGGCATAGCCTTTGTCATCGATCAAGATGTCAGGCCGCTGTCGCGCAAGGGCGGCCCTTAGCCCAACCAGTGCCCGACTTCGAATCGGGCTGTCTCCAAAAGAACTCTGTTTCATGAGGGCAGTATAGCCATGACCAGCACATTTGCATCCGCGCTTGACGCGCTCTTCGCCGATCCGAATATCGGCCGGGATGCGGTCTACACGGCCGAGGGCGGTGCGCCCGTGCTGGTGCGCGCCGTCGCCCGGCGCGCCGACGCGATCAGCGATTTCGGCGACGCGCGGCTGTGGTCCGAGACCACCCGGATCGACCTGCGTGTCGCCGATGTGGCGAACCCACGCCCCGGCGACCGCATCGAGATCGACGGCGATGCCTTCCTGATCCAGAGCGAGCCCGTCCGCGACCGCGAGCGGCTGGTCTGGACCGTCGATCTGAGGCCCGCGTGAAACTGAAGCTCGACTTCGATCCCGACATCGTCGCGATGATGGCGGCCGAGGTGGCGGCCGGGGAGCGCGCCGTGACCGCCGCCATGCGCGAGGCCGGGACCGGGCTGAAGAGCGCCTGGCGGTTGCAGATCACCGGCGCGGGTCTCGGCACACGGCTGGCCAACTCGATCCGGAGCCAGAACTTCCCGAGGTCGGGCGAAAGCCTGGAAGCCGCAGCGCTGGTCTGGTCCAAGGCACCAGTCATCGTCGGCGCGCATGACACCGGCCCGCTGATCCGCTCGAAGAACGGGTTCTGGCTGGCAATCCCGCTGCCCGCCGCAGGCAAATCCGCCAGGCGGTCGTGTCGCGCTCGAAGACCGGGCGCGGCAAGGTCACTGCGCCGATCTTCCTGCTGGTCCCGCAGGTGAAGCTGCCGAAACGGCTTGACTTGGCGCGGGACACTGAGCGGGCATTGGACGCTGTGCCGGGGTTGATCGTGGCGAATTGGGTGGAGGGGCGGCTTGGTTAAGCGCGTACCCACTGGACCAATCCGTCGAGCTCTCGAAGATGCGCTTTATTCAGCGCCGATCCATTGCAATACAGCACTCGCTTCTCCCGAGCTATGAACGCGAAGCTTCAATTCCCCGCGCGACGTTTCTTCGGCAGTGGGAAAACGCTCTCTGGTTTCGCCCCGATCAATAAGTCCAGCATTCAAGGCAGGCTTCCGAAAATACCACAACACCCACTTCTGATTAAGGACCGCTGCGTAAAGCCAGTCGCCTTTCGCTTCGAAACGAAGTTCGCGTTCTATGTAACCATGTCCGGCCGGGCGCACCGTGGTGCCGTCAAGGAATTGAGCATGGGCGAAAGCCAAATAGGCATCACGGACTGCTCCGTCTATGGCTACTGCATCTTGCAGATGTTCTTCCAGTCGATGCGCGTCAAGCAGCATTCGTTTCCTCCCGCCACTTGGTTTCGCGTGGCCTTCATTAAACGAACCACCCTCGAAACAAACGTCAAGAGCGGAGTTGACTGACAGACCATGGCCAGTGTCCGCGAAACCATCCTCGCCGCGCTGCACGCGCGGCTCTTGGCGCTGCCCGCCACCGCCCTGCGCGGTGAGGTGCTGCCCGAGCGCGTCCCGGCCGAGGGCCTACTGATCCTGCGCGACGGCGAGCCGGGCGAGCCCGAGGTGACGCTGTCGCCGCTGGCCTACCACTATCAGCATCGGGCCGAGATCGAGGCGGTCGTGCAGGGCGCCGGCCGTGACGCCGCCTTCGATACGCTGACCGCCAGCATCGGCGCTGCGCTCGCCGTCGACCGGACGCTGGGCGGGCTCTGCGACTGGGTCGAGGCGGAAGCGCCACGGCCCGTCGATCTGCCCGTCGAGGGCGCGGCGAGCTTGAAGGCCGCCGTGATCCCGGTCGTCCTGCACTATTCCACGGCCGACCCGCTCGGCTGATCCCGACAACCCGAGGAGAACACCATGGCACGAGCCCAGGGGGCGCGGGCGCTGATGGCGCTTGCGGGGGGCGGAGCAGCCGCTGCTGAACTCCGAGCTTCTGGGCTACGGCCGCGATCCGCTGGCGCCGATCAAGGACGCGGTGACCGCCGATGGCGACGTGGTAGTGCCGCTGGACGCAGAGGCCTTCGGATTCTGGCTGAAGGCGGCCTTCGGCGCGCCCACGACCACGGGTGCCGAGGCACCGTACAGCCACGAGTTCCAGTCGGGGTCCTGGACGCTGCCCAGCATGTCGATCGAGACCGGCATGCCGGAGGTCCCGCGCTACGCGATGTATTCCGGATGCGTACTCGACCAGATCACCTGGCAGATGCAGCGCTCTGGGCTCCTGACCGTCACGGCGCGGCTGGTGGCGCAGGGCGAGACGGTGGGCACCACGACCAGCGCCGGAACGCCCGCCGCGCTGGAGTTGAAGCGTTTCGGCCATTTCAACGGTGCGATCACGCGCAACGGAACGGCGCTCGGCAACGTGGTCTCGGCCGAGATCACCTATGCCAACAATCTCGACCGGATCGAGACGATTCGGAACGATGGCCGCATCGACGGGGCGGACCCGTCCATCGCGGCGCTGACCGGCCGCATCGAGGTGCGCTTCGCCGACCAGACGCTGGTGAGCCAGGCCATCAACGGCGATCCGGCCGAGATCGAATTCAGCTACGTCCTGCCCTCGGGCGAGAGCTTGCGCCTAACCGTGCACGCCGTCTACCTGCCGCGCCCGCGCATCGAGATTTCCGGGCCTCAGGGCGTGCAGGCGACCTTCGACTGGCAGGCCGCCCGCGACAGTGTGGTCGGCCGGATGTGCACCGCCACCCTCGTGAACGATGTGGAGACGTACTAATGCTGACACTCGACCTGACCAACGCGCCGCGCTGGCATGACCTCGCGCCCGGCGTCCGGGTGCAGCTGCGACCGCTGACCACCGCGCTGATGGTGGCGACCCGCAGCGATCCGGCCGTGGAGGCGGTGCCCGAGGAGGCCTCGGACGAGGAACGCGCTGTCGCCTTCGCCAAGGCGCTGGCGCGGCGGGCGGTGCTCGCCTGGGAGGGCATCGGCGATGCGGAGGGCGATCCCATCGATCCCAGCCCGGAGGCCATCGACGCGCTGCTCGACGTCTGGCCGATCTTCGAGGCCTTCCAGCTGACCTACGTCTCAAAGGGCCTGCTGCTGGAACAGGAAAAAAACGCCTCCGCGCTCTCGCCGAATGGTCCTTCGGCGGGGGCGAGCGATACTGCGAAGCCTGCGCGCAAACCTGCCCGGACTGCCCGGCGCGGCTGAACCGGCCGCTCACCAATGAAGGCTGGCAGGTCTGGGACCTGGTCGGCCGCCTTGGTGGCCAGCTGCGCGTGCTGCCGGGCGCCGTGATCGGCTGGGACATGGCTGCGGCGCTGGCGCTCGGTCACGCGCTCGGCGTGCCGCCGCTCGCCATGGCCGAACTGCTGCCCGTGATCGAGGCGGTGATGGTCGCAAAGCTCAACGAACAGATGGCGTCAGGCGGCCTCGAGGGGCGTGATGTCTGAGACGTCGATCGTGTCGCGCGCTCGTGCAAGATCCCACGCCCGCTGGAGGTTCATCCAGTATTCCGGCGTCGTGCGGAAGAACGTCGCCAGCCGCACCGCCGTGTCCACGGTGAGCGTCGTCTCACCCCTCACCAGCCGTTCGATCCGCGTGCGCGGAACATGCAGGCGCCTGGCGAGCGCGATCGGGCTCAGGTCGAGCGGCCCGAGATAGAGCTCATCCAGGACTTCGCCCGGGTGAGAGGGGCGGTCCACACGAAGCAGATGCGCCACTGGCCGCCCACGCGCACCGAATGCTGTCCGGCCCGATCACCCTTCAGTTCCTCGAGATGATTGCCCGGCGGAAACCGGAGATCCTCGAGGACCACAGCGGCATCGAGCGCCGACAGCATCGCCCGCGTTCGCTTGACCAGGTCGGCCGGAAAACCCTTGCCGAACCGGTCCGCCACCGCGTTCGCCGCGCGCTTGCCCTTCGTGCTGACGATCATGATGGTATGTATCATGTCGTGATACATATTTCAAGGGGGGGGGCGCTGCGGCGCCCTCATCACTGACAGGTTATAAACCGGAGGCATCGAAATGACCGAGAAACGCGTCAGCGTCCGCCTCGCGGCCGTGGGCGGACGGCAGGTGCGCGCGGAGCTGGAAGGCGTGGGCGAAGCCGGATCGCGTGGCTTCGGACGGCTGAGCCGGGAGATGGAAGCGGCGAACGCCCGGCTCGCGGCCTTCTCGCGGCGGGTGCGTGTGGCCGCCGCTGCCGCAGTTGCCGCAGCGACCGCCGCTGGCGTGGCGATGATCCGCTCCGGCCTGCAGACAGTGGATGCGCAGGCCAAGCTCGCCCAATCCCTCGGGACTACCGTCGCCTCGATCCAGACGCTGGAGCGCGCGGGCGAACTGGCGGGCGTGTCGATGTCCGGCATCGAACAGGCGACGAAGGATCTGACGCGCCGTCTCAGCCAGGCGGCCGCCGGGACCGGTCCCGCCGCCGATGCGCTGGACCGGCTCGGGCTTTCGGCCAACGAGCTGATCGCCCTGCCGCTGGACCAGCGGGTGGGCGCCATCAACGCGGCGATCGAGAGATTCGTGCCTGCCGCCGAGCGCGCGGCCGTGGCAGGCCAGCTTTTCGGCGAGGAAGGCTCCATCGCCATGTCGCGGATCGACACCGCGACGCTGCGCCAGGCGACGGAGGACGTGCTTGCCTTCGGCGTCGTGGTCTCCGAACAGGACGCCGACCAGATCGAGCGGACGAACGATGCGATCTCAAGGCTCGGTCTGATCTGGCGCGGGCTGTCAAACCAGCTGGCCGTAGCCGCGGCGCCTGCGCTGGAGGCGGTCGCCAACGCGATGGCGGCGGTCGCGAGCCGAACCGGACCCCTCGGCATCGCGATCCGCGGGCTGTTCGAGAATATCGGCCGTCTGACCGCCATCGCCGCCACGTTTGCGGCCGTCCTCGCGGGACGCTGGGTCGGGGCGCTGATCGTCGGCGCGGGCGAGCTTGTGTTTCAGTTCACCCGCCTGGTGTCCAGTGCGGGCGGGTTTGGCGAGGCGATGTCGCTCCTGAAGGACCTCGCGGTCGAGGTCTGGGAGCGGATCAAGATGGGCGCTTCTGCTGCGGGCGCCGCCGCCACGGCGATGTTTTTCGACCTGAAGGCCGATGCCGCCACCGCGATGCAAAGCGCAATCGAGAGCGTGGTGGCTTTCGGCAACACCGCCGCGAACACGTTCGAGGGCGCCTACGAGGCGATCAAGGCGATCTGGGGCCTGCTGCCGGCCGCCATCGGCGATCTGGCGTTCCAGGCGGCGAACAGCCTGGTCGACGGCGTCGAGGCGATGCTGAACGGCGTGGTCTCGCGCATCAACGGTTTCATTGGCGGCATCAATCAGGGGCTGGAGGCCCTCGGGTCGGAGCGACGCATCTCGGTCATCCCCGAACTCGACCTCGGGCAGATCGAGAACCGCTTCGAGGGCGCGGCCAGTGCCGCCACGACGGCCGCGCAGGTGGCCTTCGATCGGGCCTTCGAGGACAACCCGCTCACCGCGCCCGATCTCGGTCTGACCGAGGCCGCAACCCGGGCGCTCGAGTCCGCCAACACCTATCGCGGGGCCGCGCGCGATCTGGCCGAAGGGGCCCGCGCACCGCTGGAAAGTCTGCAGGCGTTGCGCGATGCATTCCGCGGGAGCGATCAGAATGGCGCGGGCGCGCTGACCGAGGCCACCGACGCGGCCGAGCGGCTGGAGACCGCGCTCGGCGATGCGGGACGGGCCGCGACAGGTGCCGGCGCGGCGGCCGGGGCTGCTGCTGCGGCAGCTGAGCCCGCGACCGAGGCCGCCGTCACCGGCTGGCAGGCCGTCACCGCGGCGCTCTCCGACTACGCCAGCAAGGCCCGCGAGATCGGCGGCGATATCGGCCAGCGCCTCGTCGGCGCCTTCCAGTCGGCCGAGAACGCGGTGGGCCAGTTCGTGAAGACCGGCAAGCTGAATTTCCGCGACCTCGTCACCTCGCTGCTGGCCGATCTCGCCCAGCTGGCCGCGCGCCGGTTCATCCTCGGGCCGATCGCAAACGCGCTCTCCGGCGTGTTCTCCGGGGCGGGCGTCGTAGCGGGAGGAAACGCCTCACTGGGGCCTTTCCTGTCCCCGTTACTCGCCAACATCCTTCATGCAGGCGGCATCGCCGGGTCCGCTGGCCCGTCGCGGATGGTCCCGGCCATGACGTTTGCGGCGGCTCCACGGATGCATT
>PHEG01000278.1 GCA_002842835.1 Alphaproteobacteria bacterium HGW-Alphaproteobacteria-2
CGAGGGGTCTGCGGACATGTCCAACATATTGCTTCACCGGGGGCGCCTTGTCACGGGAACATTATTGGAACGCCGATCCTTTCGCAATGATTGACGGCGGGGCGGACCCGCAGCATACCCTACTCCTCGCCCGGCCGGGCCAGAGCGAACACCTCGCGCACGACCGTGTAGTCGCGGTAGCCGAGCCGCGACAGCGGGTTGTAACGGGTGACATCGAAGATGCCCTCCACCAGGCAATCGTCGCGCAGGTGCACGCCGGTGACCTCGCCCAGCACGAGGAAGTTGTTCTTCCCCTTCAGCGCCACGATCTGCGTCAGGCGGCATTCGAGGCTCGCGGGCGAACCCTCGACGCGCGGGCAGGGGATCGTCTCGCACTCGGCCTTGGCGAGCCCGGCGAGGGTGAACTCGTCGGTCTCGCGCGGCCAGGGGCCCGAGGTGGTGTTCATCGCCTGCGTCATCGCCTCGGCCACAACATTGACGCAGAAGACGCCCGTCTCCTCGATGTTGCCCAACGTGTCCTTGGTGTGGCCACGGTCGGGCTTCGCCGCGGTGGAGGCGAACATCACCTGCGGCGGCGTGTAGGCGACGCCGTTGAAGAAGGAATAGGGGGCGAGGTTGTCGGCCCCATCGCGCCCGCGGGTCGAGATCCAGCCGATGGGGCGCGGCGTGATGATCGCATTGAACGGATTGTGCGGCAGGCCGTGGCCCTCGGACGGTTGGTAGAACATGATGTCTCCGCTGGTGTTTGCCCCAGCACTAGCCGCGTGCTAGGGGCGAATCCAGCCGAAAGGGAGGCGGGCGGCTAGGGTGTTTGGGCTCAGTGAGGAGACGGCGGAAGACGCGTGGGAAGTCGAGGCGTTGTTCGATCTGGCGTTCGCGCCGGGGCGCGAGGCGCTCTCGTCCTACCGGCTGCGCGAGGGGGTGGCGCCGGTGGCGCCGCTCTGCCTCGTGGCACGCGACGAGGGCGGCGTGCTGGGCGGCGCCATCCGCTTCTGGCCGGTGCGCGTGGGGGCCACGGGCACGCCCGCGCTGCTGCTCGGCCCCGTGGCCGTGCACCCCACTCGGCAAGGTGAAGGGCTCGGCGCACTTCTGATCACCGAAAGCCTCGCCCGCGCCCGGGCGCTCGGCTGGGAGCGGGTGCTCCTGGTGGGCGACGCGCCCTATTACGGGCGCTTCGGCTTTGACAAGCTCGCGGGAGTCGAGATGCCGCCGCCGACCAACCCCGAGCGCCTTCTGGGGCAGGCGCTGGTGCCGGGTGCGCTCGACGGGCTATCGGGTGCGGTCCGTCGCTGGGAGGTGCCGGGCGGTTGACTTCACCACCTGCCCGCCGGAGATGGAGGGCGCACTGATGCCGATCCTCACGGCCGCCGCGCGCAGCCCCGACCATGGCAAGCTGGAACCCTGGCGCTTCGTCGTGCTGGAGCGTGGGGCGCTCTTGCGACTTGCCGCGCTGATCGAGTCGCGTGGGCTAGTGCTGGGGAAAACCCCCGAGGAAGTGGCCAAGATGCGTGCGCAATTCGCCGATGCGCATCTCGCGGTGACGGTGGTGTTCTCGCCGAAGCCCTCCGAAAAGATCCCCGAGGTCGAGCAACTGCTGTCGGCAGGCGCGGTGTGCCTCGCGCTGCTCAACGCCGCGCTGGCGGCGGGCTGGGGGGCCAATTGGTTGACCGGCTGGGCCGCGCATGACCGCGGCTTCGCCGAGGCTGGGCTGGGGCTTGCCCCGCACGAGCGCGTCGCGGGGCTCATCCATATCGGCGCCGAGACCGCCGCGCCGCCCGACCGCCCGCGCCCCGATCTCGCGGCGCTCGCCACCTGGATTTCGGAATGATCCTCACCGCCATCGCGCGCGCACTGGGGCAGTTGGGCGATAGGCCGTTCCGCGGCGTGCTGCTCGCCTCGCTGGGGCTGACGCTGGCCTTGCTGATCGTACTTTATGTCGCGGCGGCGCTGGCGGTGCAGTGGCTGATGCCCGCCAGCGTCACCCTGCCCTGGTTCGGCGAGGTGACCTTCTTCGACGAGCTGCTCTCCGGCCTCGCCGTGCTGGGACTGATGCTGGCCTCCAGCTTCCTTATGGTGCCCGTGGCGGGCGCCTTCACGTCGCTTTTCGCCGACAGGATTTCCGCGGCGGTGGAAATACGCCACTACCCCGGCCTGCCGCCCGCGCGCGCCGTGCCGCTGGCCGAAGCGGCGGTGGACGGGCTCCGCTTCCTGCTCGTCTTCCTAGTGGCGAACACGCTGGCGCTGGTGGTCTATCTGCTCGCCGCGCCACTGGCACCGTTCGCCTTCTGGGCGGTGAACGGCTATCTGCTGGGCGTGGAATACATGCAGACCGTGGCTCTGCGCCACATGCCCGAACGCGAGGCGCGAGCCTTCCGCCGCCGCCACATGGCTACCGTCTGGGCGGCGGGCGCGCTGATGGCGGTGCCGCTCACGGTGCCCGTGGTGAATCTGCTGGTGCCCGTCATCGGTGTGGCCGCCTTCACCCACATCTTCCATGCCCTGCGCGCCCGCGCCTGAACCGGCGCGGCGCAAACCGGCGTCGGCGCGTCGGAACCAGGCGGCGCGGGGCGGGCGTGGTATGGTCTGTTTCCCGCGGGGCGACTAGACTCGGATCAAGGGCACAGACGGGGCACGCAAGCGATGACCGGAACGATAACCTTCTCCCTCGACGGCCGCGACGTGACGGCGGCAGAGGGCGAAACCATCTGGCAGGTGGCGAAGCGCGAGGGCACGCTGATCCCGCATCTGTGCCACAAGGACGCGCCGGGCTACCGGGCGGACGGCAACTGCCGTGCCTGCATGGTCGAGATCGAGGGCGAGCGCGTGCTCGCCGCCTCCTGCATCCGGCAGCCCAGCGAGGGCATGGTGGTGAAGACCGCCACCGAACGGGCCGGGAAATCGCGCCGCATGGTGATGGAACTGCTGCTCGCCGACCAGCCGCCGCGTGAGGCGGCGCATGACCGCTCCAGCCATCTGTGGGATATGGCGGCGCTCAATGGCGTCAGCGGCAGCCGCTTCCCGGCGATGGAGCCCGCGCGCGTGCCGTTGCTCGACGACAGCCATGTGGCGATGCGCGTCAATCTCGACGCCTGCATCCAGTGCAATCTCTGCGTGCGGGCCTGCCGCGAAGTGCAGGTCAACGACGTGATCGGCATGGCAGGCCGCGGGCACGACAGCTTCCCCGTCTTCGACTTCGACGATCCGATGGGAGCCTCGACCTGCGTCGCCTGCGGCGAATGCGTGCAGGCCTGCCCCACCGGCGCGCTGATGGAGGCGAGCGTGCTTGATGAGCGCGAGCGCGGCGACAGCGCCGATTACGACCACGCGGTCGCCAGCATCTGCCCCTTTTGCGGCGTCGGCTGCCAGGTCTCGCTCAAGGTCAAGGACGGCCAGATCAAATACGTGGACGGGCTGAACGGCCCGTCGAACGAGGGGCGGCTCTGCGTCAAGGGGCGCTTCGGCTTCGACTACATCCACCACCCGCACCGCATCCTGAAGCCGATGATCCGCCGCGCGGACGCCCCGCCCAAGGGGCTGAACGTGAACCCGGCCAACCCCTGGACGCATTTCCGCGAAGCCACCTGGGACGAGGCGCTGGATTTCGCCGCCAATGGCCTCGCCCGGCTGCGCGACACGCATGGCGGGCGCTCGGTGGCGGGCTTCGGCTCGGCCAAATGCACCAACGAGGAGGCCTATCTCTT